>JAZNZM010000102.1:0-6273 GCA_045594965.1 Oscillospiraceae bacterium
GTGCGCCCTTTTGAGCGGAGTGTGGATAATATTCCGTTTCGTAGTATCATAAAATCATTCCTTTTAAAGGCTCCCTTGTTAAAGGGAGCTGTCATTTGCATGAGCAAATGACTGAGGGATTGTTTTCAATAGCTGAGCTGGTGGGCCGTTCCAAAAGTCACTCCTTCACCGCGCCGTCACTAAGCTCCAGCACAAAGTCGGCCTTTGCGGCCAGCGCCATATCGTGGGTGACGATGATGACGCAGTAGCCCTCCTCGTGGGCGAGACGGCAAAGGAGCGAGGCAATGTTCTCGCTGTTGGCGGTGTCCAGATTGCCGGTGGGCTCGTCTGCCAGAAGTATGCCTGTATCCATACCCAAGGCGCGGGCAATGGCAACTCGCTGCTGCTCTCCGCCGGAGAGCATGGTGGGGTAGCGGTCAAGGGCGCTTTCGGGCAGACCGACTCTGGCAACAAGCTCCGCAGCCTTTGCTCTGGCCTCCCTGGTTTTCATTCCGCGAAGCTCCATGGGATACATCACATTTTCGGCAACGGTGAGCAGAGGGAAAAGCCGAAAGGACTGGTAGATTACTGCCACCTTTTCACGGCGGTAGCGCTCAAGACTCACATCTGCGGTGGACACATCCTCGCAGATGACCTCGCCCCCTGTGGGAAGATCAAGCCCTGCCATCAGGCTCAGAAGCGTGGTCTTACCGCTGCCGCTTCTGCCCACAATGGCGTGGACCTTTCCGGATTCAAAGCTGTGGCTGATGCCCTTAAGGGCTTCCACCTTCTGATATTGGGTCTGGTATGTATAGCGCACATCGCGCAGCTCAAGAACGGACATAAGGATCCCTCCGTTAATTATTCTTCGGCTCTGTCTGTATATTTTGTTAAGTATATCATAAACCATACATAAGGTGGTAATCATTTTTGTATCATTGTATTTTCCGTGGCATCTGCCGGTACAGTATTCGGTCGATATATATAGACCCGACTGAGATAAGTCTATAACAATAGACCAAATTTGTCAAGATGATGATACTGTAAAACTGCCAATTCCTTTCCTGCTGCAGATGGGATCAGCTTAAAACTGATACGGGAACCGGAGGTAAACAGGTCCGAATCCCTACCGGAAAAGCCGGCTGCTGCGAGACTCCGGCTAGCCTGAACGATATAATCCGAAGTGCGTTTCTGAACGCATATGCGTTGGCATTGCTTCGTTGCCGCCTTTTGAAGGGCGAAAGCCCGTCTGCAAGCCGTCGCCTTGCACTGCCTTAGCATATGCGCTCAGAAATCTTCGACTCCACGGGAGTGGATTTTTGTGTCAGGCAAAATTGAATGATGCAGATGGGCTGACGCCCATAAAAGAATGAAATGAAGTCTGGCGCGAAAATCCGCACCGTGGAGCGGGTTCGGATTATATCGTTCAGGCTATCTCAACCTTGAAAAGGAGCATATCCATGGCCTATTATACATATATTCTCCGCTGCGCGGACGGCAGCTTATATACAGGCATCACAACGGACCTTGCCCGCCGTTTTGCCCAGCACTCTTCCGGCAGAGGCCGTTCCGGGGCGAAGTATACCACCTCCCGTCATCCCGTGGCCTACGAGTGTGCCTTTTCCTCCTCCGACCGCTCCACCGCCTCCAGACTTGAGTATAAAATAAAGTCCCTTTGCAGAAGCGACAAGCTTCGCCTTATCGCCGGGGAAAGGGTTTTGGAGCTGGAGGGCTATGAAAGGCTTCCTGCTGAGTTGCTGAATCGTTCCGAAAAATAAGAAAAGTACCCGAGCTGCGGTTCATCCGACCAACTCTCGGGTACTTTTTTCTTTTTATTCTTTCACATATTTCAGTATGCTCGCCCAGTCGGAGCTCATCATAAAGCGGTCTCTTGTTCTGTCCGCATCCTCAAGGGCGCCTGCCTCGGCCCCGGGGTCGAATATGTAGTTGGAGCCGTCTATCTCTATCTCCACCCACGCATGGGGCAGACGGTTCTGACCGATTACACCGCTGACTGCGGTGGCCTCATAGCCCAGTCCACGGGCAAGAGCCCAGAACACGGCGGCGTAGCTGGCGCTGTTGCCGTTTCCCGCCTCAAACATGGTGTCCGCCTCGCTCAGCTCCCAGCCTCTTGCTCCGATGGCATAGGTATTGCGGCGCATAAAGCCAAAGCTGTCACGGCAGTAATCATAGGCGGCTCTGAGAAGCTGAGAGGGGCTTTCCACACAGCTGCTCTCGTCCAGATCCGCAATAATAGCGGAAACATAGCTGTCCAGCACAGGATCGCCGCTGGTGTAACAGCCGTTATAACCAAATGTAAGGCTGCCGAGAACCGTATCGCTTATGAAGTAACCCTCACTGTCGGCACAGTACAGGTTGCCCTCAACCAGCACAAAGCCCTCTTCATACATGGGCACAAGCTCAACTCCGCTCCAAGGCTCTCCGCTGTCGGAGTGCTCGTGGGCAATGCATGCCTCCATCAGCAGGCTGTAGTCCTGCCGCAGAGGTGAAATGTCGGGGACGCTGTAGCTGCCCTCCGCCGGTATGACCCTGGCCTGAGGGTCACGCCCCAGAAGGCGGTTCATTATATCCGCGAACTGGCTGCGGCTTATCTTCTCGGCGCCGTCATATCCCAGTATCACATGGTCAAGCTCAT
The DNA here is from genome assembly GCA_045594965.1 of Oscillospiraceae bacterium. Lineage (GTDB taxonomy): Bacteria > Bacillota > Clostridia > Oscillospirales > Oscillospiraceae > SIG459. The sequence continues at coordinate 2,636 of JAZNZM010000102.1, forward strand.
CGGAGGTGAAAAAGCCCAGCAGCACTGCTCTGAGCTCGTCAACCGTTACATCGTCCTCCGCAGCTATCTGCTCCGGAAAATGCTCCCGTGCCTTTTCAGACGCCAGAGCGTTGAGGGCAGTAATAAGCTCCGTGGAATCCAGCACCGCGTCAGGACGGAGAATTCCTCCGCTGCCGGTGAAAAGATAGGGGCCTTCACCGTCAAGAAGAGGGAAAAACACAGCAGTATATGTCTTGTCGGCCTCGGCAGGAGCGGCCGGCTGAGCCTTGCGTCCCTTCTCGTCCACCCAGCCTCCGAAGCGGGCGCCCTCTATGTCCTCAATCTCGGGAACATCGGGCACTTCACCTTCCTTCAGGGTCTGACGGGAAACTTCTTCTCCCTCAGCCACAAAGGAAAGCTGATAGGTACGGCTGAGCTCCGGCTCGGCGGCGGCCGCAGCCATGTCCTCATTGTTCTCAGCCGTGCAGCTGCTCATGACAATTCCGGAGAAAACTATGAGAGCGGTCAATATATATTTCGCAGATCGAGCAATGTCCATCTGTATTCCTCATTTCGGGGCCGCATAATAATTTTTGTATTATGTAACCCGTATTATGTAGACTCATTATATATGCTCGCGCCGCACATTTCAACTATAAAATTCACAATTTAGTCAAAATTTCTTAATATTTTCCTTATTCAAGGAGATTTCAAGGTGCAGAAAAACCACCCTGAGGACCTTCAGGGTGGTTACATAACTGATATTTTCAGGCTTGTTTATATATTATGGTAGCCGATCTCTCCACAGGATCCCACTGAACATAGGCTCCGAAGTATTCCACCACGGCTCTCAGGGGCACCATGGTGCGGTCTCCGATAATGGTGGGAGGGCTGTCAATGAAGATTACTCCCCATTTATCCCACATATATTTCTGGTCTATCCGAAGCTTCAGAAGCTTATCGCCAAGACTCAGGCTGACGATCCTCTCCGCATGGCTCCAGTTGACCTGTCCCCCCATTGCCTCGATAACGGCTCTTATGGGCAGCAGGGTGCGGTCATTGCGGATAAGAGGCGCGGTACCCAGAGCATCTATGTATCCCGTCTCTCCGTTTACGGTGATCAGGGGGCTATTAAGCACCAGTTTGATCTCCACGGTCTCGGGCTCAGGCGTGCCTTCGGGTGTGGGTTCGGGTGTGGTTTCCGGCGTAGGCTCGGGTGTGGGTTCCGGCGTAGGCTCGGGCGTGGGCTCGGGCGTAGGTTCCGGCGTAGGCTCGGGCGTGGGTTCCGGCGTAGGCTCGGGCGTGGGCTCGGGTGTAGGCTCGGGCGTGGGCTCGGGCGTAGGCTCGGGTGTAGGCTCATTTTCGAGAGCCAGCACATTGGCCAGCCAGAAAGAGCTTCCCGTTCTTACTGCATTGAAAAACTCCTCATAGCTTGCGTAGCAGAGGCGGATATAGGGCTTGGTGTCGCCGGCATAGTCGGTGAAATAAACGCCTTCATCGCTGCAGGCAAGGAAGCAGACGGAATGTACATAGTCTATACGGAGATGCTCGCCCGCCTGACAGTTATTGCGGATAAATGCCTTCAGCCCCTCGGCGGTGAGAGACCACACGCTGTGGATATCATTGCCCTCCGCATCCTTCACATACAGCTGAGTGCCGGTCTGCCCCTCGCCATAGACCAGCTGAGAAGCCCACTTGGCATAGGCATAGCAGCCCGCAGCCCAGACTGTGAAGCTGTACACACCGTCATCCACCGTTTCGGCGTACGCATTGCTGTTCATGTAGGGAAAAGCGCCCTTTTCCAAAGCCGCAAAGGAGCTTCCGGAAAGGAGATAGCTCACAGCAGACTTTACCTCCTGCCGCTGCTCCTCGCTCTCAAAGCACTGGCGGTCCAGATCGTTCATTATATTGGCTATGTGTACGCTCTCCGGATCTGTAATGACCTCCTGCCTGCAGTAATAGTAGGCATCGGCCGCAGGGCTCAGCAGCCCTATAACAAGAAGGCATAGCAAAGCGGAGAGGGTTTTTCTGAAGAAAGCTTTTTTCATATATATCCTCACGGAATATGTGGAATTTATTGTTAAATCCTCCATCTTACGGAGCGTGATATTATACAATGTACCGAAGGGCTTGTCAAGGAGAAGGGCTCGGAGAGTGTCACAGACTCTTCGAGCATGTTCTGAACCGCTATATTTTCCGCAGCTGTTCCTTAATAAGCCTCAGCGACTCCTCCGGGCTGAAGCCGTAGGCGGAGGATATATGCTCATAGCCCCACAGCGCCTCCGGGGTGGAAATAACAGACACGGGCATTCCGTATTCCATTCCCATTTTGTTTTTTCTGCGCCGGAAGTCTCTGATGATGAGATAAGTCTGCATCTGCAGTTGGGTAAGCGTGCCCTCAAAGTTTTTCTCTCCACCCTTGCCGAAGCCTGCCAGCTGCCTGAGCACATTGGATGGCAGCTCCTCCTCTTCAAGGAAGCGGTCCATTATTTTTTTGCAGCGCATGCTTGCCTTTTCGTCCTCCCAACGGGCATCGAAGTCGTAGCCGTCCCGTCTGTAGTTGGCGAAGTGGGGGAACCAATCCTTTGAAACGAAGCCTGCCTTGCCGCCGAAAAACTTTCCGTAGGCAACTTCTCCGCTGCGTGCAATTATCTCGCGCCACTCCCATGGATCCTGAAGGGGGTCTCCCGTCCACCAGAAGAGATCTGAAACCTGCTCTTCCACGGAAAAGCCGGGTATCTCATTCCTGAAAAGAGGCAGAAAACCCACTTCGTTCACGCGGTCTATAACCGCTCTCCATGTTCTGAGTCTGCGCGGGTCGTCCCAGGACATGCCCTGCATTATCCACTCACCGTTCTCGTTTCCCATATCCGCACCTCCGTGGGCGTTTTGTTCTCATTTTGTATATTGGCTCAGCCTTCCCTAAGTCTTTCAAGCCATGCTTCGGGCAAAGCATACTCCGTACCATCTATTTCAATGGAGAAGGCCTCGTCATTATAGGACCATACATTCATAGTTATCCCAAGATTTGCTTCCTCATCAAAATAGCCGTACACAGTACCTATGCAATGTACGTTTATGAAGCTTCCGTAGGGATTAGGGACACGTCCTATGCTCCCCGTCTCCCGTGATACCTCTCTGCCCCGGACTTTGGAGAGAAAGTCTGCAATCTCGCCTTTGTCTCTGATTGCTCCACTTACCTTGCCGCCCTCCTTAAATTCCAGACGCGCACAGTTATCCACAGAGAAGTCAAAAGGTGGGAGATCACCTTTGCGATAAATGCTGAAAAATTCGCTGTCGGGATGCACCCTTATGAGCACATCGGGGTTTTCACTGCTCTCCACGGAGAACAGTCCGGTCTGAATGGGCAGCCCCATAATTTCTGAGGTCTTTTCTTCCCCCTTCACGCTGCCAAAGAAGCTGGGTTCTCCCACATAAGCGAGCTCCCACTCAGATGCAAAGTATACATACTCCCTTCCCGAAGGGCTCAGCAGTCTTCCCTCACCCGTTTCGCTGAAAACATTCTCTTTTTCTCCGCAGGCGGAAAAAGACAGCAAAAGCATCAATGCCGGAATAAGCCACAGGCCTTGGGTCGTAAATTTCGCTTTTCTCATTCCAAATTCTGATAAAAAAGAATTCTCCATAGTAAGCCTCCTTTA
>JAZNZM010000103.1:0-19022 GCA_045594965.1 Oscillospiraceae bacterium
CCAATGGGAAGAGAGATATGTGATCTCATGGTTGCAGTGAACCGCCGATATGGAAGAAGCGACTACCTTCCCTGCATCGCCTGGGGACCGAGGGCAAGAGAAGCATCTCGCTGGGATGTGGGGACAAATGTTGCATTAAACGGAAGGGTGCAGAGCAGGAAATACACAAAAGTGATCGATGGAGAAAGCGTTGAAAAGACAGCTTATGAAGTCTCAGTTATAGACATTTATGAGGATACATAATTTTTTCTCCCCGGCGCGCAGCATCTTGCTGCGCGCTAAGCTGTTTTTTCAAGGGATATATTCAGTATGTTCCCTAAAAACAGCACATTACCGCAAATATAGAGCCATAAAAGCATTATCATAACACTTGCTAAGGAACCGTATACAAGGGGATACTTTACACTCATCCCGATAAACCATGAAAAAACAACGCTTATTCCGACCATGGCAAGTGCTGCCCAGAAAGCACCGGGAACTATAATCATCTCTTTGTGTCCCGGAGAACATATCTTGTACGCCCCTAAAATAAGAACAAATAACAGCATAAACAGTACTACAAAACGGAACCACTCCCAATTTTCAGATATATTCAGAATACCCACATATCTGTCTACAAATCCTATAAACCACCCACCGGTAGCCATCAGCACAACAGCAAGATACAAGGCAGCAAGGAAAACAAGAGAGAATATGAACGAATAAACAAATGCGAACTGTTTACCCTGCCTTCTTGTGCCTCGAAGCTCAAACATAACCTTATCCACAATGCGAAATCCGGCCGCAGAGCTTATTGCCATCGCTACAAGGGCAACAGAAATCATCCTTGTACTTGAATTAGCGCTTACATATCCCATAAAATCCATAATCATAAGCAGAGTCTCAACCGGCAATAAGCCCTGCAGGAAAGCTGCTATCTCCTCACCGGAAGGAAACAGACTGCCAAGCATGGCATAGAGACATATCAAAAGAGGAAATACTGTCAGCATAAAAAAATAGGACAGTCCTGCCGATGCTCTGGAGACATGATTATCAAGATAAAGCTGTATCATATTCCCAGCAATTTCAATTAGCCTTTTTCCCACATAATCACCCAAGAAAACTATAGTCACATACCCGCTTTTTTATTCCTGATTACTAAACAGTTAATTATTTGTTGTCACAAATTGAGAAATATGGTATTCTAAGCCCATAAAAAGACAAAGGAGTGATAGATATTACTGTTTTGGAACAGATAAACTCTTGGCCCATTTACCTTATCTGCGGCATAATTATTCTATTCGTGCTTGCAATGAGCGTATTTTTTATGATCCGTGCATGGAAAGCCGGTTTGGCCATTGGTATTGACAACACAAAGCTCCGCAGAGCAGTAGCCTCCAGTATAAGCTTCACATTGCTCCCAAGCATCAGTATTCTTTTGGGTGTCATAGCCCTCAGCGGCTCGCTGGGTGTACCTCTCCCCTGGGTTCGTCTCAGCGTTATAGGTGCCCTGCACTATGAAACAAGTGTTGCCGATATCGCCGCAAGGGCCATCGGCCTCACCGGACTCAACGGCGATGAAATGACTCTCACAGCCTATACTACCATAGCGCTGGTCATGAGCGCCGGCATTATCTGGGGCATGGTGCTGACCATATTCTTCAATAAACGCTATACCGGCCGCCTCCAGTCCCCAAAGAAGAAAAGCAGCGGCAAAGGTTTTGGCGATACCGCCATGGTTGCCATGTTTATCGGTCTTGTGGCAGCCTACATTGGCAGCTATGTAGGAACCTTCAGCTCTACCGGAAATTTTATCCCTCTCGTTGTTTTGCTCGTCAGCGCCCTTTCAATGGCCGGCTTTACCTGGCTGACTGAAAAAAAGCACATCAGTTGGCTTGAAAGCTTCTCCGTTGCCGGCAGCATGATTATCGGAATGGCTGCTGCGGTTCTTGTGGGCACAATGATCTGAGGAGGTGCGTTAGATGGATAAGAAAACATTTTTTGAAAAATATAATGTACGCACCCATACCTATGGACGCATAGGCCTCTCCATAGGTCTTATTCTCATGCTTGTCTTTCCCTTTGCAATGGGTATGGTTCTCCATGCAATGCCTGATATGAAGGCATTCTGGAAAGGTTTTTTGCAGGTTGCGGTTGTATATATCCCCAGCTGTGCAGTGGAATTTCTTATTTATACCCCCATGCTTGGAGCCGGAGGCAGTTATCTGGCCTTTATTACCGGCAATCTTATCAACATGAAGATCCCGTGTATGATGAATGCCAAGGAAATTACCAAGGCTGAGGCCGGCACTCCGGAAAGTGAGATAGTAGCCACACTTTCCATTGCCGCTTCCGCAATGACGACCACTGCTGTTATAGCTCTGGGCGTATTGCTGCTGATTCCTCTGCAGCCCGTTCTCTCAAGTCCCGTATTGGCTCCTGCATTCAACAATGTAGTCCCCGCCCTTTTCGGTGCATTGGCATATCAGTATTTCCGTAAGGGCATCAGGATTGTAGCTGTTCCCCTTGTTGTCATGTCACTGCTCTTTGTCCTTGTTCCCTCTCTTATAGGCAGCGTCGGCTTTATGATAATCCCAAGCGGTGCAATGGCCATCGGTATCGGCTACGTTCTTTGGAAGAGAGAGCGCAAAAAAGAAAGCGAAGCATAACAGAACATATTACATAAATAAGAACCGGGACCCAGACTTTTGCATGGGTCCCGGTTCTTATTAAATAGATGACGGGCACAAATTATTTGCTGTTGAAAATCTTGAATATGCTGTCGAAAGGATCTTCATCGCTTGCGGCGTTCTCGGGTTCACTCTTCTGTGCCATCTGAGTAGCAGCGGTGAAAAGCTCTGCGGGCTGAACAGGCTGTGCTGCGGGAGCGGGAGCCGCTGCCTGCTGGGGAGCCGCCTCTGCCTTATTGTTCTTATCGTCAAAACCGGTGGCAATAACGGTGACGCGAATAGTGTCTTCCATAGCATCGTCAAAGGTAGCACCAAAGATGATATTGGCATCGGGATGGGCGGCTTCCTGAACGAGAGTTGCAGCAGCTTCAACATCCTCAAGTCCCATGTCGGCAGAACCGGTGATGTTGATGAGGACGCCGCGTGCACCGTCGATAGAGGTTTCCATCAGAGGGCTGGAAACGGCAATACGTGCAGCCTCTTCAGCCTTCCCCTTGCCAACTGCAGTGCCAACACCCATATGAGCAAATCCTGCATCCTTCATTATGGTGGTAACATCAGCGAAGTCGAGGTTGATGAAACCGGTGTTCTTGATGAGATCAGAGATAGAGACAACTGCCTGCTTGAGAACATCATCAGCAATTTCAAAGGCGTTGGCAAAAGTGACCTTCTGATCAGTGGCGTACTTAAGGCGGTCGTTGGGAATAATAAGAAGGCTGTCCACCTTGGTGAGGAGCTCTTCAATGCCGCGCTTTGCCTGATCCATGCGGCGCTTTCCTTCAAAGGAGAAGGGCTTGGTTACAACACCGACAGTAAGCTTGCCGGCTTCCTTGGCAATTTCTGCAACAATGGGAGCTGCGCCGGTACCGGTACCGCCGCCCATTCCGGCAGTGATGAATACCATATCAGCGTCTTCAATAGCCTTGGCTATATTATTACGGCTCTCTTCGGCAGAATTCTTTCCCACCTTGGGGTCGGAACCTGCGCCCTGACCGTGAGTCAGCTTTTCGCCGATCTGGATCTTCTGATCGGCAGAAGAGACCACGAGAGCCTGCTTATCAGTATTTACGGCGATAAACTCTACGCCCTTGGCTTCAGAGCTTACCATACGGTTGACAACATTGTTGCCGGCACCGCCAACACCAATCACTTTAAGATTTACAACATTTTCGCCGCCATTATCAGGAACATAAGACATATCTGTTTGCCTCCCTAACATATTTTTATCGATTACGGAGCTTTTTCCGAGGTTTACAAGTTAATTCATTTTATTTTAATACATTTTTTCGTCAAGGTCAATGCCTTTTAGAAATATTATGTATACCTTTTGATAAATTAATCATAAGTAAGATGGGCGGACTCATCAATAGACAGATCCAGTGTGCCGCAATCACCGCTCTGAAGCCCTCTAACAGCTGCAACGAGGAGCTGGAACTTATAGGGAATGTTTTCGTAGGCGCCCATCCTGACAGTAAATCGGCCCTCATAGTCGAAAAAGGGATTGCCAAGCTCAGTCATATCAATGTACTCAATTTTCTGGCGAAGGCCAAGGGCGGAAATCTGACGCAGCATATCGGAGAGATAGCTGACCGCATTTGCGTCTGCTCCGGGAATAATGATGATTTCTCCCTGTGCGGGATTATCTACCTCAAAGCCCTTGACCTGTATAAGGGCAGCAGCATCCTCGGTGCTGACCTTGGACAGCAGCTTGCATGTGCGGTCCACAGCCCAAATACCGTTATCTGTCTCAACACAGGCTATGGCTTCACTTTCAACAATATCAATAACAAGACTGCTGGGAAGCTTCCTGTCTATGGATACACCCTCAACATAGGCAAGCTTCGCAAATATACGGCTGGCCGCAGAAAAGCGGTTAATGAAGAAAAGGTTATCGCCTTCTGCCACTCCGGATGCCTCGGCAACCTCTGCGTCACTGTAAAAGCTGTTGCCGTTGACCTCTATCGTGTGTACCTGAAAAAACACGCCCAAAACAAAGATAAGAGCTGCGCAGACAAGCGCAAAAGCCAATGGCGCAAATACAACACTATGTTTGTTTTTTTGTTTTTTAGGAGGCAATTTTATCCCTCTTTCGTAAATAAATTGTATCAAAAATCCTTAAAAGGAAGAATGTGCTATAATTTTATGATTTTACAATTTCCGCACCAACTGCACACAGATCTCCGGCGAGGTCTTCATAACCCCGCTCAATATGACCGCTGTCAGAAATGCTGGTCTCCCCTCTCGCGGTCAGGGCCGCAATCACAAGAGCCGCACCGCCTCTCAGATCACATGCAGCAACGGGAGCGGCAGCAATTTCATCCACACCGGTAACCATTGCAACGCGTCCCTCAGTGCGTATGTCAGCCCCCATCCTTCTCATTTCCGGAACATGGCGGTATCTGCTCTCAAATATGTTTTCAACGAAAACACTTGTGCCGTCTGCGCAAAGACAAGCTGCCATCAGAAGTGCCTGTGCATCTGTGGGGAAACCCGGATAAGGCTTCGTTACAACAGGTTTTGCGGCACGCAGAGCTTTATTTCTTACAAGTCTTATGCTGTGTTCCATAAGCTCTATTTCGCAGCCCATGCTTTTCAGGGAAGAAATTACTGTTGAAAAATGATCCGGAATTACATCGTCCAGTGTCAGGATTCCCCCTGCGGAAGCAGCAGCACACAGATATGTAGAAGCCACAATTCTGTCCGGCATGATCCGATGAGCCGCAAACTCTCTCGGCTTAAAACAGCGTATCCTGATAACGGAAGTCCCTGCACCCTCTATGTCTGCGCCTTTTGCACGCAGAAAAGTCTGCAAGTCCTCAATCTCCGGCTCTCTTGCAGCGTTGGTTATTACTGTTTCTCCTGTCGCTGCACAGGCTGCAAGCATAACATTTTCTGTGGCTCCTACGCTCGGGAAGTCAAGATTTATATGAGTTCCTTTCAAGTTTCTGCCCCGACAGATTAGCTCTCCGCCCTCAAGACTTATCTCGGCACCCAATGCTTCCAGCGCCTTCAGATGAAGATCTATGGGTCTGCTTCCCAACTCACATCCTCCGGGAGTGGACAACCTTACCTCACCCATTCGAGCCAGAATTGCACCCATATACATAACCGAAGAGCGCATTTTCAGCATCAGTTCATGTGGAATATGGCTGCAGCCTACATTGTTCGAGTCAATAATAATTTCACCGTTTTCACGGCTGACTACGCAGCCCAAATGGCGCAGGATCTCAAGAGATGCGCTCAGATCAGTTATAGCGGGACAATTATACAATACAGAAACACCACCGCCCAGAATACTGGCCGCCATTATTGGCAAAACGGCATTTTTGGCACCCTGCACTTTCAGTTTTCCGAAAAGCTCTTTTCCTCCGCGAACAGTCCAGATGGGCATATTTCCCCTCCGCATGCATTATTTACATGACATACTATGCGGAAAGATGACTATATGATAATTTTCAGCCGGCGTAGCTGAGAATAATATCAACAATTCTATCGGTAGCCTCAGGAACACCGGCTCCAAACATGGCCACGCCCATTTCGGAAAGAGCCTTCGGATCGGCAAGAAGAGAGCTGATCTCCTCATATAGACTTTCAGGGCTAAACTGTCCCTCCAGGCGCACTATGGCAGCACCTGCACCTTCAAGAACCCGAGCGTTTTTCTCCTGATGGTTATTTGTTACATTGGGAGAAGGAACAAGCAGGGCGGGCTTTCCCATAGCGGTAAGCTCAGCCAGCGTAGAGGCGCCGCTGCGGCACATTATCAAGTCTGCTGCAGCCATCACTCTGGACATATCATAGATATACGGGCGCACATCAATGCCCTTTTCAAGTCTGTCCGGACAGCTTTTGTCAAGAGAAGCTCTGAGTTTTTCATAGCCTCCCTTGCCGGAAGAATGAATTAGATTGAAGTTGCCCTTTTCAGCAGCAATTACCGCAAAGCGTTCCATAAGACTGTTCATATGTCCGCTGCCAAGACTGCCCCAGATTGAGACAAGAAGTGGCTTATCTCCCTGAAGTCCAAGCTGCTCCTTGGCTTTCAGCTTATCACATCCGATAAAATCCATACGAACAGGTGTGCCGGTGAATTCAACATTGACACGCTTACCGTAGTTCTCCTTTGCCTTCTCAACACCGACCATAACGCAGTTGACCGACTTTGCAAGAAGCTTCGTGGTAAGCCCCGGAACAGCATTGGATTCGTGCACAAGTGTTGGTATGCCAAGACGCTTCGCTGCCTTAAGGACAGGATAGCACACATATCCGCCGGTTCCGACCGCAATATCCGCACCAAAAGCCTCAATTATTTTGCGAGCCTCACCGACACTCGTAATAACATTCTTGAATGTATTGATGTTGTGCTTGAGTCCCTTAAGAGAGAGACTGCGGCTGATATTTGAAATTTTGACAGTCTTTATCTCGAAGCCCTCACGGGGAACAAGACTTGTTTCCATCATGCCCTCAGCGCCTATGAACAGTATCTCGCAGTCCGGCATAAGCTGCTTTAATCTCCCGGCAAGGCTGATTGCAGGGTTAATATGACCGGCAGTTCCGCCGCAGGTGAAAACAATCTTCATTTCTATACCTCTCCAACTGAAAACGAGGCTTTCAGCCTTTTATTTGATTTACCGCTCACCGAGCGGGATGCGGACAAAATAATACCCATTTCTCCAAGCTGAAGCCACAATGCCGTGCCCCCATAGCTGAAAAACGGAAGAGAAATTCCAGTGCAAGGAATAAGATTTGTTACAACGGCCACATTCAGAATTACCTGAAGCGCAAGAAGAGCGCTTATCCCACCGCACACGAGAAAATGATAGCGGTCACGGCTGTGCATGGCAAGCCAAAAGCCGCGCATAATCAGCAAAGCAAAAAGACACAGTATTGCAGCGGCACCTATAAATCCCAGTTCTTCGCAGACAACAGCAAAAATAAAGTCGTTATGCTCTTCGGGAAGATAAAGGTTTTTCTGTCTGCTCTGTCCCAGACCAAGTCCGCTCAATCCCCCGGAACCTATGGAGTAAAGGGATTGAACAATTTGATATCCGGTGTCTGAAGAATCAGCAAAGGGATCTATCCACGCGGAAATACGGTCCGAGGAATAATCCATTCCGAAGGCCATCAGAGCAAGACCTCCGACAGCAATTCCTCCAAGAATGAAGAACCATTTTATACTTGTTCCGCCCATGAACATCATAGCAGCAGTTACACCAAGAATTATTATGGAAGCCGAAAGGTGCGGTTCAAGAACAAGAAGCCCAACAATAAGGGCCGCCACAACAGCGAAGGGCAAAACGCCGAAGCGAAAAGAGTGCATCTTTCCTTTATAGGCACAAATAAGTCTGGCATCAAAGAGGATAACAGCAAGCTTTGCTATCTCCGAGGGCTGAAAGCTTATTCCGCCAACAGCGAACCAGCGTGTGGCTCCGTTTGCTTCTGCGCCTGCTACAAGAACCAGCAAAAGCATTGCTGCAGAGATGGCTAATATCGGGAAAGACCAGCGCTTGAAAAAGTCAATTGGAAACATGGAGGCCATATACATTATCCCACAGCCGGTGATTGCAAAAAACAGCTGTCTGGTGAAGTAATAAGTGGCCTTTTTATCCGGGTCATAGTAGGCCCGGGCGAAAGATGCGGAAAGCACCATCATAACCCCAATGGCAAGAAGCATAAGGGTCAGTGCTGCAAATGGGGCGTCCACGCGCCCCCGTAAGGGGCGGTCAGCATAGCTTTGGTCCAGAAATCTTGTGGCGGAATACTCCATGCTTCCCTCCCCGGAGAAAATCAGAATCTGGCGCTGACTCCAAGGAAGCTGATAATGGCAAACAGAAGAGAAATGCCGGTGAAGAGTACAAAAAGCTCTCTCTCCTTCCATTTCTTGCCCGTCCAGCCACCCATCTCAAGATGATGGTGGAATGGGGCCATTTTGAAGAAACGCTTGCCATGGGTAACCTTAAAGTAAAGCACCTGTATTATATCGGATAATGTTTCAATAATGTAAATTATTCCGAGAGTGATCAGAATAAGAGGTATATCGTATGCAAATGCACATGCAACAACGGCACCGCCAAGGAAAAGGCTGCCGGTATCGCCCATAAATATTTTTGCGGGATTGAAGTTGTATACAAGGAAACCGAGAAGTCCGCCGGTTATCGCCGCAGAGAAAATACCAAGTCCCATATACTCTCTTCCCCAATAGAAACAGAGAACAGTATAGAAAAGGAATACGGGAATGCTGGTTCCTGAGCAAAGTCCGTCAACACCGTCGGTGATGTTTACTGCATTAACGCAGCCAACAATGACGAATGCAGCAAAAATAACATAAATAATCTCATTAACAGCAAAGCTTACATTAAAAAAAGGAATATAAAGGTCAATGCAATGTGCTTTGACCGCACTTTCATTAATAATTCCGCAAACACGAAGCAGATAAATGAAAGCAATGGCAACAACAAGCTGAAGAAGAAACTTCTGCTTTGCTGTAAGGCCAAGATTCTGCTTTTTACGCAGCTTCTCATAGTCATCAATGAAGCCGATTACACCGAAAACAAGGGCAAAAACAAGAACGATAATATGGGTATAGTCTCCCTCAAGCATGTTCTTGAAGCCAACGGTAAGGCAAACCACAATGGCTCCGAGTATAAACATGAGTCCGCCCATTGTAGGAGTTCCTGCTTTGCTCATGTGCCAGGTGGGACCGTCCTCACGGATGGCCTGACCTGCCTTGATCTTTCTCAGGAAGGGCACAAGCCACGCGCCAAGTGCGGTTGCAACCAGAAATGCTATTACAAAAGCAAGTATAAGCTGAAGTGTCATTTTCTTTCTCTCTCCTTTAATATGTCCGCCACTATCTCGCGTTCATCCATGTGAATCTTGTGGTGATTGATCTCCTGATAGGTCTCGTGTCCCTTGCCGGCAAGAACAATAATATCACCGGGCTGATGGTTTTCTATAGCGTATCGGATAGCCTCTATTCGGTCGCTTACCGCTACATATCTATCAGCCGTCACACTGACACCGCTAAGAATTTCATCAATAATTGCGTCAGGATCCTCAGTTCGCGGGTTATCGCTTGTTATTATGGCAAAGTCGGACAGCTCAGTTCCAATCCGTCCCATAATAGGCCTTTTTGCTCTGTCCCTGTCTCCTCCGCAGCCAAAAAGTGCAACAACTCTTCCCTTTGTTGCTTCACGCACGGTTTTGAGAACATTTTCAAGGGAATCCGGAGTATGTGAATAGTCAATAATAATGGTATAGTCTCCGTCTGTAGGTACGGTCTCCACACGTCCTTTAACGCCCTTTGCAGTTTTCATAGCTGCAGCGCACTGGGAAAGACTGAGACCAAGCTGCAGGCCGCAGGCAATAACGCCAAGAGCATTATATACCGAGAACCGTCCCGGAATGCCAAGAACAATTTCCTCTCTCTCATGCCCGCAGACAGCTGTAAAGTGCACCGCAGAGGGCTCAAGGACTATATTCTCAGCCTTAAGTCCGGATGGCTTATCAATGGAATAACCAAGGATCGGACAGGTTGCTCCGTCAAGCATAACTTTAGAATATTTGTCATCAATATTGACGCAGCCAAAACAGCATCGAGAGAACAAACGGGCTTTTGCCTCGGCATAATCGTCCATATCGGAGTGAAAATCCAAGTGGTCCTGAGTAAGATTCGTGAAGGAACCAACATCAAAAACGATACCTGCCACACGCTCAAGAACAAGTGCATGGCTGGATACCTCCATAACAACATGACTGCAGCCGGCCTCATACATATCCGCAAAAAGCTTGTGAAGCTCAAAGCTTTCTGGAGTTGTCCGCTCGGTATGAAGCTCAAGCTCGCCTATCATATTGGCATTTGTACCTATAAGACCAACCTTGGCTCCAAGACACTCCTCAAGCATGTGCTTTATAAGATAAGTACTGGTGGTCTTTCCGTTTGTTCCGGTAAGGCCAATCATGCACATTTTTGATGCAGGGTTGCCAAAATAATTTCTGGAAGCAAGAGCGAGAGCATATCTGGTGTTCTCCACCAAAACATAGGGCACTTCCACATCCGGTGCGCGTTCGCACAATATGACAGATGCTCCCTTTTCCACCGCCATTGGTATAAAACGATGTCCATCGCTTGCAAAGCCTGTAACAGCGGTAAAAATCTGCCCCGGTGCGGCCTGCCGGGAATCATAACAGATGCCGCATATCTCCATCTCAGGGTCAGCATGAAGCTCCTTAAGCTCAATACCTGAGAGTATATCTTTCAGTTTCAAGTAAGCACCCTCCTTTGGGTATTCTATCAAACAATTTATTATATACCATATTTACGGAAATATCAAATCAATATATTCCGTAAATACTCGAATCTGTATCTACAAGGCTTACTTTTATTACACTCCCTGTATTAACCATAGTTCCCGCCTCTCCATTCTGGCCGGAAACAACAATTTGGGAGCTATAAGGCACAAGGAGACAATCAGTGGAAATAAAAAGTCCGCGTTCTTTAAGCAGTTCTCTCGCCTGAGCATAGCTAAGTCCTACCAGTCCCGGAACTTCAACCGCTTTCTCCTCAGGTGCTTCATCAGCGTACAGAGCGATCTCGCTTTCCGCAGCAACAATGCTCCCTACCTCAGGAAGAGTATCTGTGATCACCGCTCCGCTTCCCTTTATAATACAGCCAAGCCCCGCCTCTTCAAGAAGCGCTTTGGCTTCCTTAACAGTCAGACCAAGCACATCGGGCACAGCCCTGTCCATTAATTCTTTTTCCTTCTCTGTATAAACAGGCATTATTCCCATATATGGCAGTATGTCCGCAAACATCCTGCCCACCGTAGGTGCTGCCATATTACCGCCGGAAATATACTGACCGGTCTCACTGCTTGGATCATCAAGAAGGACCAAAATGCATATTTCAGGCTTATCAGCCGGCGCGAAGCCTACAAAAGACACAATGTACTCCTTGGTTCCTCCTGCTTCAAGAACTGTTTTTGTGCTGGTTCCCGTCTTGCCTCCAATGCGATATCCTGCTACATAAGCATTTTTTCCCGTGCCTTCCTTTGGGTCGCATACCACCTGCTCCAGAATCTCACGAATTTTGCTGCTGGTACTCTCGCTCAGCACACGCACAGCTTCTCCACCTTCATAGGGAACTTCTGCACCGCTTTCATCCAGCAGACATTTGACAAGATGAGGCTCCACAAGGTATCCCCCGTTTACACATGCGCTGACGGCCCTTATGAGCTGCAAAGGGGTGATTGTAAACGTCTGTCCAAAGGATGCAGCTGCCAGCTGGGTTCTGTTATCCGGGTCGCAAAACACATCTCTGCTCCACCACAGGCTTCCTGCTTCACCGGATAGCTCAATTCCGCTTTTATCAAAGAGGCCAAATGAATCTATGTATTCATAGAATTTCTCAGCTCCCAATCTCTGTCCGATCTGTATGAGGGCAACATTACAGGAATGCTGCATGCATTGAGTAAGCGTCTGATCACCGTGGCCTGTGGTCTTCCAGCATTTTCTGCCTCGTCCTGCCCCATCGCCTATTACAGAAATACTGCCACCACAGTAAAAATGCTCAGACGGATCCACTATACCCTCTTCAAGAGCCATCGCAAGAGTAATAATCTTAAATGTTGATCCTGGCTCATAGGTGTCTGAAATCGCCTTATTGCGCCACATTTTCTGCTGAAAGAATGATAACAACTCCGCTTTCTCCTCATCAGCGGCATTTTCTATTTCTTTCTTTGCCTTTTCACCAACGTCCTGATAATTATTGGGATCAAAGCTGCCAAGAGAGGCAAGGGCAAGGATTTCACCTGTGTTTACATCCATTGCAATAGCTGCCGCACCATTTTGGATATCATAATCTTCAACAGCCTGCTTAAGGAGTTTTTCAACATAATACTGGATGCTGCTGTCGATAGTCAGAACCGCATCATTACCTTCTTCTCCTGCCACATAGTCTTCAAACTTTGTATAGAGCATATCAGTCCCATAAGCATTCTTCGCCCTCACAATTCTTCCCTTTACGCCGCTGAGACTGCTGTCCAGACTAAGTTCAATTCCTGAAAGACCAACATTCTCATATCCGGTGTAACCTATCACATGGGATGCCAAAGTACCGTAAGGGTAGTAGCGTTTTGTATCGGCTTCAATCTTCACGCCCTTAAGAGAATACTCATTTTTGAATTCTCTTACTTCAGCTGCCTTATCGGCTTCCACTCTCCTGGCAAGGGTTTTATACCATGAGGCAGTATCCTTTGCCATTTCTGAAATTTTGCTTTTGCTGATGCCCAATATTTCAGAAAGCCTGTCAGCTATAAGCTCTATATCTTCGCCATACATGGCAATCTCCGCAGGGCTTATATAAATTGTTTCCGCATCGGCGCTTATTGCCAGAATATCCATATTCCGGTCATAAATAGTTCCTCTGCCGCTGTCCAGCACGGTTTCTCTTAGCTGCTGCTCTATCGCCATAGCCTCATACTCAGTGTGTTTTACTATCTGCAAATAGAAAAGACGGCCAATCAATACTGAAAACGCAGCAATGCCGCACACTATCATCAAAACAAGTGTGCGGCTCAACATTTTTCTGTCAGGCGGCCTGCCGCCCTTATCAAGCTTTTTAACTGACATGACACTAACCCCGGATAATACAATCTCAATTGATTATACATTCTTTATCCGGAAAAATATGCCCGAATTATGGAGAGGAATTTCTTTTCTTCCCTTGCCTCGTCAGCCAGCGTTTCTTCAGTTCCTTCAACTATATCAACGCAGCTAACCTGAGCTGCCACAGGCTTTCTCATCCCAAGAACATCAATGGCATATTCCTCGGTTTCAGCAAGTGAAAAGGCCATTTCATGACGGATTTTCAACATCGTCTGCTCATCAAGAAGCTCCTCAATCTCTTCCTGAACGGCAACAGTCTCCTGAGAAAGAATAATCAGCGAGGAGCGGAACATAAGCCCTGTGAACAAAAGCACAGCGCACAACAGGCAGGCTATACTCATCGCGGGAGACGGTTTATCGGAAAAGTTCGTTTTCTCAGCTTTTGTCATCTTTATGCTGCTGCCATACTCTCCCTGAATTTCATTTCCGGTGGTCTTAAAATCATAAGCATCCCTGCCGTAAATGCCGTATTTCCCATAGATGTCTTCGCCGCGCCCTGCCATAAAGAAGTCCTTTCTTAGCCTGATATAAACAAGCCGTGGCACTTACCGGCAGCATATGCGCAGACTCTGCTCAGACGATCTTTTCGGCAACTCTGAGCTTTGCGCTGCGGGAACGAGGATTTTCCTCCAGTTCTCTTGCTGAGGGCAGAATAGGCTTGCGGGTTATGCTTTTGAGAGTCTGAACGAAGCCGCATGTGCATACAGGAAATTCCCTGGGGCAGGTGCAGCCACGTTCACGGGACTGGATGGAGTTCTTTATAATTCTGTCCTCAAGTGAATGGAAACTGATAACAGCCAGTCTGCCGCCGGGAGAAAGGTGGTCAGCAGCGCAAGACATAAGTTCGCTGATCGCTTCCAGTTCGTCATTAACGGCTATTCTTATAGCCTGGAAAGAGCGCTTTGCAGGGTGCTGTTTCTCTCTCAGCGCAGCCGCAGGCATTGCACCCTTTATCACATCCACAAGCTCCAATGTTGTGTCAATGCTCTTATCCCTGCGTTTATCTACAATTGCAGATGCTATTCTTGGGGCATAACGCTCCTCTCCGAAATCGTAGAGGATGCGTCTGAGCTTCTCTTCGGGCCACTTGTTTACAACAAACCATGCGGAGAGACTCTCGCTCTCATCCATACGCATATCAAGGGGAGCATCGGACATATATGAAAATCCTCGCTCGGTCTCGTCCAGCTGAGGTGAAGATACGCCCAAATCAAAGAGCATACCGTCAACCTTATCTATTCCAAGCTCAGTGAGAATTGAATGGAGGTCACGGAAATTGCCATGTACAAGAGTTATACGGTCTGCATACTCCTTTAGTCTCTCCCCTGCCCGTGCAATGGCTCTTTCATCTCTGTCTATACTGATAAGGCGTCCAGTTGTAAGCTTGGAAGCTATCTGGCTACTATGACCTCCCATGCCGAGAGTTCCGTCCACATATATTCCGTCAGGCTTTATATTCAATGCTTCTATGCACTCCGAAAGGAGCACAGAATAATGCTTAAATTCCATTAAAACTCCAGCTCCTCCATAACCGCGAAGATATTCTCCGGCGTAGTTTCTATAGCGTTTATCTCATCCCATGCAGCTGCATCCCACAGTTCGGCATGATTATTGCAGCCCACAACGGTTACATTTTTGCTAAGTCCCGCGTAATCTCTGAGATTCTGAGGAATAAGGATGCGGCCCTGAGCATCAAGCTCACATTTGGCCGCATAAGCAAATAACGGACGCATTTTCCGCTGCTTAACATAGGGCATAGCATTGACCTTATCGGAAAAATCTCTCCAGCTGTCAGCAGAATATGCCGAAAGACACTTATCCATGGACAGCGTAACATAAAAGATATTGCCCAGCTCTTCCCTCAATCTCGCAGGAATGAAAAGTCTACCTTTTGAATCCAGATTATGCTGATATTCACCTGTCATTGACTCTTCACCCCCTTAAATATAGTCGAAAAAACGGTGATTATAATATTTTTATGGGATTATAGTGCATTTTTCCCCACTTCTCCCCACCGCAAAATTCATTATAAGAGGTAGACATAAAAAAAGCAAGGAAAATTTTTCGCCAAAATTTGGTATATTTTCTCCTATAAACTGTAAATTATTCACCAAAACAGAGGATGTTGTCCAATGCGCGAAACACCCCCACAAAATCTTGTGGGGGTGTAGAAAATAAGCTATTAAAATTTGTTAAAAAATATTTTTCAGGCCTTATTCTGCAGCTTTTCTCTGTGCTGCGGAAGCGGCGCTGCGAAATTCATTTCTGGAGTTTCTGACTTCGCCGAGAGCGGCGGAAATGGCATCCTCGGTGCGGCGGAGGGCATCATCAACATACTCGTTGGCAACTCTGTACAGTTCACGGGTTCTGCTTTCCGCACTTGCCAGAAGCTCATTGCTGCGCAGAGCAGCAGCTTTTACTATCTCCTGTTCATCGATAAGTTCCCTTGCCCTCTCCTCAGCGGAGCGTCGTATGGATTCCGCCTCGCGCTTGGCAGAGCCGATAAACTCATCTCTGGCGGTGACAAGGCGCTTTGCCTCCGCTACCTCAACGGGAAGCTGGGCTTTGACCTCGTCAAGTATATTAAGGAATTTGTCCCGTTCTATTATGCACTTGTCGTTTCCAAGGGGTACGCCCCAGGCCTCGGACACCATAGTGTAAAGCATTTCAAGCAGGTCGAGAATATTGTTGTTCTCCATCCCCTAATTTCCTCCTAATAATTATTATCTCTTATAAGTCTTGCTGCGTTCAATAACATCCTGCAAAATCTCAGCGGGCACAAGTTCTCTTAGATCAGCTCCGTATTTTGCCATTTCCTTGACCACAGAGGAGCTTATATAGGTATACTTCTCGCTGCTGGTGAGAAAAACGGTCTCCAGTTCGGGGTTAAGCTTTTTGTTGATGATGGCCATCTGAAATTCACTTTCAAAATCGCTTACCGCGCGAAGCCCCTTCACGAGTACAGCGCTTTCATAGCGCTTGACATATTCAGCAAGAAGGATGCTGCTGGTGTCAACCTCAACATTGGGGAAACGCTTCACCACTCTCTCAATAAGCTCCATTCTTTCGTCTCTCGTAAACATGGGGCTTTTGCTGCTGTTGACCATGACGCAGACAACGACCTTGTCAAATATCTTGCTGGCACGGCGAATAATGTTCAGATGTCCAAGAGTGATTGGGTCAAAGCTGCCCGGGTAGATTGCAGTACTCATTTTTTCAGCTTTCCTTTGTGTAGACGCTAAGTTTGATTTTACCGTAAGTATACTCCTTGCGCTTTTTATAGGGAGCGTCCAATTCAGGAGTTGGAGTTTCCTTCCGGGTTTCACACACGATTATACCACCTTCTGACAAGATGTCAATTTCTTTGATAGTCAAAAGAGCTTTTTCGGCAAGAGGTGAATCATAGGGAGGATCTATAAAAATGAGGTCAAAGCTGCCGCATCCGTGAAGATAGCTTATTGCATCTGCCTGAACAACCTTGCAGTCCAGCTGGCAATGAGAAACATTTTCCTTTATGAGCTTAACGCTGTCACGAGCAAGATCTACAATAACCACCTCGGCTGCACCTCGGCTTTTTGCTTCAATTCCAAGCTGTCCCGTTCCGCCAAAAAGGTCAAGGACACGGCGGCCTTCAACATCAAACTGGCAGATATTGAATATAGCCTCTTTAACCTGATCACTGGTGGGACGCACATCGTAACCTGCGGGTGTCTTGAGCTTTCTGCCTCTGGCTGTGCCTGTAATAACTCTCATTTGTTATTCCTTTCTTCCTGATGGAAATAATCATAAATGGCTTTTGCGGTATTGACAGGAACCACCTGCGCGAGTGTCTCCGCGTCAGCCTCTCTGATAGCTTTTATTGTTTTGAAATGCTTAAGAAGCATGTTTTTCCGTTTATCTCCCACACCGGGGATTTTATCCAACGATGAAGCCAATGTCTCCATTCGCAGAGAACGGTGATACTCTATTGCAAAGCGATGGACCTCTTCCTGTATGGAACCGATAAAGGAAAACACTGCCTGATTTCCTACTATACCGATCTCGCGCCCCTCGCTTGTTATAAGTGCTCTTGTGCGGTGGCGGTCATCCTTCACCATCCCGAAAACAGGAAGAACCAGGCCAAGATCGTTCAACGCTCTCTCGGCAACCGCAGCATGGGTCTCTCCTCCGTCTATAAGCAGCAAATCCGGTACCTCAGCAAATTTTTCGTCACCTTCAATGCATCGGCGGAAACGGCGGTACACAGCCTCATACATACTGGCATAGTCGTCCTGGCCTCCGCTTTCCTTAATACGGAATTTTCTGTAGTCCCTCTTCAAGGGCTTAGCATCCACAAATACAACCATGGCGGCAACTATTCCGAAAGAACCGGTGTTGGAAATATCAAATGACTCAATGCGGGACGGAAAAGACGGCAGTTCAAGGGTATTTTGCAGCCATTCAAGAGTTTTGCTTCTGCGCTGATTCTGGGTTGTCGAACGCATGACTTCTTCCCTTGCATTGAGAACAGCTGTTGCGGTAAGAGCAGCTTTTTCGCCTCTTTTAGGTACGCTGAGGTGAATGGTCTTTCCTGCTTTTTCACTCAGAAAGCTTTGCACAGACTCCATATCCTCAATTTCAAAAGGAAGGAGCACTTCTCTTGGCCATGCCCCTTTTCGGGAATAATACTGCACCAAAAGCCTGCTAAGAGCCTCACCGTCTGTTTCAACAGGCTCATCCATAAGCTCAAAGTCCTTGCCGGCAAGATCTCCACGACTGAAATGAAGAACAGCAAAGGCAGTTTTTGCCCCACGGAAAAAGCCTATTACATCAGTGTCCGCAAAGGCAGTGGCAATTACCTTCTGTCGGTTATCGAGACTCTCAATAGCTCTCAGGCGATCCCTATATTCTGCAGCAGCTTCAAATCGAAGTTCCTCCGCAGCGGCCTCCATAAGTTTTTGAAGGCGGCTGCTAAGCTCAGCGCTTTTGCCGGATAGCACCATTTCAGCCTGACGCATGCGCTCTCTGTACTCGTTTCCGTCTGGCTCACCGCGGCAAAAACCGCTGCATATGCCCATTTGGAAATTGAGACAAGGTCTTTCCTTGCCTATTTCTCTGGGAAAACGCCTGCTGCAGTCCGGAAGCATCAGTGCCTTTTTAAGAGCAGAAATTATTCCAAAGGTAGTGCCCCGGCTTCCAAAGGGGCCATAGTATCTGGCACCGTCTTCAGATGTGCGGCTCACTATACTCATTCCGGGATATTCCCCCTTGCCGTCCACACGGACAAAAGGATATCCCTTATCATCACGGAGGAGGATATTGTAATGGGGCATATGGCGCTTTATAAGAGAATTTTCCAGAACAAGAGCCTCAAATTCCGAGTTGGCAACAATGACCTCAAAGTCGTCAACCTTACGCACCATGGCCTCCACCTTTGGCAGATGCTCACCGCGGAAATAGCTGGTGACACGGTTTTTCAGCTTTTTTGCCTTGCCAACATAAATTACAGTTCCTCCGGCATCCTTCATCATATATACACCGGGGAGCATGGGCAGCATATTCGCTTTTTCTCTGAGTTTATCGATAATATTATCCATGGCAATTAAATTGGGGCGTGTAAAGGAATACACGCCCCAGAAATATGATACTGAATATCACTCTTCGAACTTGGAATTTACAAGCTCTGCAAGCTCATCGGCTGCGCGCTTTTCATCC
>JAZNZM010000104.1:0-4389 GCA_045594965.1 Oscillospiraceae bacterium
GCAAGGCGACGGCTTGCAGACGGGCTTTCGCCCTTCAAAAGGCGGCAACGAAGCAATGCCAACGCATATGCGTTCAGAAACGGGTTCGGATTATATCGTTCAGGCTTATGCTCCGACGAGCGTAAGCTCGCCCCGGAAAAGCGGCTTTGCGCTGCCGGGGGCAGATGAAGCAAAGACGCTTTTTCCGCAGCCGCACCGTTTTCGGCACGGTTTTAATGCCGGGACGGAAACGGTAAATGCGGCAAGGCGGCCCGAAGGGATAAGCGGTCGGTCGTCGGTTCAAATCCGGCCCCCGCAACCAAAAATATCCAATGTCGAATGACTTGGATATTTTTCAGTCTGTCAAGAGCATTTTTGTGTTACCCGCATCTGGATTTAGCCATATTTTGCCCTTCAGCAAATGCTTAAATCAACTATTCCCCTTGGCCAAAACTCTCGGCACATTCAAGCAAAATATCAACAAAGGTCTGGGCAGCTTTACTAAGCTGCCTGTTTTTATATGTAGAAAGGCACACAGAGCAGGACGTGGGCTGCTCTATATCCAGATCAAGCTTCAGGATGCTGCCATCGTTTATATGCTTGTTTACATAGAGATCCGGCACATAGCTGTATCCCAGCCCCAGCTGCACAGCCTGAAGCTGGATATCCAGACTTGGTGTTTCAATATCAGGTACGAACTCAAGCCCCTGTTTGGCATAAATTTGCAGGTAATAGTCACGGATGCTGAAATCATTGGACACAAACACAAGGGGGTGCTGGCTTAGCTCGGTGAGGCTCAGTTTTCTCCCGGTCAAAAAGTCATAGTTTGGTCCTGCAATAGCAATATTGTGAGCCACAAAAAGGTCGCGTACATCAAGCTCTCCTATGCCGCTTTGAGGAATACCGGCAACGGCGAAGTCTATGCGACCGGAGTCTATGGAGTCCTTTATGTCATAAGAAGAAATATGGACAATTTTCACCCGCACACCGGGGTACATCGAGCGGAACTTTTGTATCACCACCGGCAGAAGAAAATACTTGTTGGACGCTTCGTTTACGCCTATGGTCACAAGACCCCGGGCAAGAGAATTTAGCAGTTCTATCTCCTCCTCCCCTCGCATCAGAAGGTTAAATGCAGGGTTTACCCGCTCGTAAAGCGCCTGCCCTTCAGGAGTGAGCGTAACACCCTTTTTGCTGCGTACAAAAAGCTGGCAGTCCAGCTGCTGTTCAAGTATCTGAATGGTCTTCGTCACAGACGGTGCCGAGAGACACAGCAGACTTGCCGCCTTTCCCATATTCTGCAGCGTCGCCACATAGTAAAATGTTCTGTAATACTCCAGACTTGTTTTCATCTGATTCACCTGCTTTTAAGTATTCGCGCAATAACTTAACCTATATTTAAGATATTAAGCCCGGTTTTTTCATTTTTCAAGTCCATGACAGTGTTTTTTTACCAAAACAGGCGATTGTCGGGATACACTTGACAGTGATATTAACTTTTTAGAAATATACCATTCAATATATTTCAATTTACTAAACTTACCGCCACTGTTATAATTTAGACAGTCAATAAAGCAAAAAGGAGGAAAATTATATGCATTATCCTCAATTTTGGAGAAAAATCATTGACAAGCTGGGAATGTTCAGTGGTTTTCTCATCATAATCATCTCCGTTTTTTCCGTGGTAGAGGCAGCTTTGAGATACTTTTTCGACAGCCCCACCGGCTGGGCGCTGAATGTTTGCCAGTATCTGCTGGTATATATGATTTTCATGTCATCCCCCTACGCCTTCCAGGAAGGCGGCCATGTGGCCGTTGACATGGTGCTCAACGCCGTGGACAAGCGTGACAAAAGCGGCAAGCGCCTCCCCAGACGCATCATGGCCTCTGTTGGCTACGTATTCGCAGCCATATTTATCGGCATTATTGCCTATGGCGCTTTTGAACTCACGCTGACCGCTATAGAAAAGAGCCGCATGACCTCCCAGATTCCGGTCATACCACTGTGGATACTCTATGTGCCCATGGTTATCGGCTGCATAATGATGCTGGTCACACTCATTTTTATGATTATCGATTGCCTTAACACAAAAACCGAAGGCAAGTATCTGTAACGAAGGAAGGAGGATTAGATAAATGACAGCAGGTATACAACTCCTGATAATCGCAGCCATGCTGATTATCTTCCTGTTCTTCGGCTGCCCCGTAATGGCTGCCATCGGCATGACCGCTGTGGGCGCCATGCTCATCTTTATGGACAGCAACTTCTGGTCCTACTTTGCCAGCATCACCTATCAGCAGGCAACGGAGCTGAATCAGCTTATCCCTCCCCTGTTCATACTAATGGCTGAGTTCCTCTCTCATGGCGGAATCGCGGAGGATATCTTCGCCGTGCTGAACAAACTCCTCAAAAAGGTGCGCGGCGGTCTCGCCATCGCCACCACCCTCGCCTGCACGGTATTCGCCGCTCTCTGCGGCTCTTCCCCCGCCACCGCGGCATCTGTCGGCCGCATAGCCACCGAGGCCATGACCAAGCGCGGCTACCGCAAGGACCTGGCCATCGGCACCGTGTCCGGCGCGGGCACTCTGGGTATTATGATTCCTCCCAGCATCACTCTCGTTGTTTTCGGTATACTCACCGAAACCAGTATCGCCAAGCTGCTGATGGCAGGCTTCCTCCCCGGCATTATGCTGGCTGTACTGATGGTGCTCTCCATTGTTATCCGCTCCAAAATCAACCCCAATCTCGTCGGTCAGTTCAAGCCCGGTGACACCCGGAAGAAGAGCTTCAAGCCCGAGATGTATGACCTCTCCCCCGAGGAGCTGGAGGCCGGCAACTATGATGGCGGCGGAAAGCTAAGCGGCAGGGACCTTGTCAAGATAATTCCCGCCTTCATACTCATCGTCGCAGTCATCGGCTCTCTTTACAGCGGAATCTGCACCCCCACGGAGTCCGCAGCTGTAGGTGTTCTCGGCGCTCTGCTCATAACCGTTATACAGCGCCGCTTTACCAAGGGACTGTTCCTCAAATCGCTGAAGGCCACCGCAAGAACCAGCTCCATGATGGTCTTCCTCTGTGTAGCCGGCTACTGCCTCTCCTTCGTACTGGCATATCTGAAAATCCCCTCCACCATCACCGAGTTCATCGTTAATACCGGTGTGAACAAATACGTACTGCTCATAATGCTCTACATCATGTGGCTCATACTCGGCTGCCTCATGGATCCCGGCAGCATGGTTATCCTCACGGTGCCCTTCCTCTTTGAGACCATGGTCAGCCTCGGCTTTGATCCCGTTTGGCTTGGCGTTGTATCCTGCCTCTGCACCGAGATTGGCATGATCTCTCCCCCTGTGGGTCTCAACCTTTTTGTCCTCAAGGCCAACACTAAAGTGGATATGAAGTATATAATGAGCGGCTCCATTCCCTACATAATTGTGCTTCTCCTCGGTCTCGTAATTCTGACTCTGTTCCCCGAAATCGCACTTTTCCTGCCCAACAGAATGTAATTTAGTTTGAATACACACAAATAAAAGAAAGGATGAAAGTCATGAAAACCAAGCGCATGCTCTCTCTTGCCCTTGCACTTATTCTCTGCCTCAGCTTCTTCGCAGCCTGCGGCAAAGAGACCCCCGCAGCACCTGCAGCACCCGCTGCCCCCGCAGCTCCCGCTGAACCCGCAGCTCCCGCTGAGCCTGCCGGCCCTGTGGACGCCTCCAAGGACCCCGTCATCAACCTTATCTGCGCACATGAGATGAACGTCAACAGCGGCCACGGCGCCGGTTATGTTGAGTTCGGCGAGTATCTCACCGAAGTATCCGGCGGTTCCATCACCATGGAGCACCATGGCAGCCGCGCCATCTGCGATCAGTCCACCTTTATAGACGCAGCCCTCAGCGGCGTTTGCCACTATGGCCACAACACCGCAACCTATCTCACCAGCGTTATCCCTCAGGTTGCCTGCCTCAGCATCCCCGGTTACTTCTCCGGCACCGAGGAGGAGTGGCTTGAATTCGCAGCTGCCATTCACGAGCCCATGACCGAGCTTCTCGCCCAGTATGACCTCAAGTACATGGGTGCCGACTATCCCGGCGTTGCTGCCCTCTACGGCACCGGTGACCCCATCACCTCTCCTGATGTCTGCAAGGGCAAGGTCATCCGCTCCGCCGGCGAATATCTGAGCAAGTCCATCGAAGCATGGGGCGCCGCAGCCACCACCATTCCCATGCCCGACATCGCCTCCTCCATCGAGCGCGGCACCGTTGACGCCTGCTACACCATGTATGCAATGCTCAACGACCAGGGCTTCAAAGATCTTGTTGACTGGGCTGTTTACACCACCAACCAGGAGACCTTCTCCGCTATGATCATGCCCATGGATACCTATGA
Source organism: Oscillospiraceae bacterium (assembly GCA_045594965.1). GTDB lineage: Bacteria > Bacillota > Clostridia > Oscillospirales > Oscillospiraceae > SIG459. The sequence goes on from JAZNZM010000104.1 coordinate 4,366, forward strand.
GGATATGACCGACGCTCAGAAGGC
>JAZNZM010000105.1:0-3129 GCA_045594965.1 Oscillospiraceae bacterium
GACGATCTTGCCTTCAGCGTCGATGGAGCAGATAATCCGGAGAGAGCCCTTTGCGCCGTAACCGGTGGTGTTCACCACGAAGACGTAACCGGCGCCGTTGGTGGCCTCATAGACCTCGGCCACAGTGCCTTCGCCGGCATAGTCCAGCTTGGTGAAGCCGTCAGCTGCAGGAAGAGCATCAATACGGGCCTGCTCGGCACGCTGGGCGTCGCCTGCAGTTATGATAGGCTCGGTGATGAAGTTGGTGCCTGCAAGCAGACCGCTCATAACAAGGCAGATGAGCATGAGCACCAGAATAGGCATTACGAAATCAGCTTTCACGGAACTTTTCATGCGTCAACACCTCCCAGAGCTTTCTTTGCGGTCCAGCCGCTGATGTAGGGGGTAAGGATGTTCATCAGCAGGATGGAGAAGGATACGCCTTCGGGATAGTTGCCGAAGAAGCGGATGAGGCAGGTGATAAGGCCGCAGCCCACACCGAATATCACGCGGCCCCAGGGAGTCTGGGGAGTGGTTACATAGTCGGTGGCCATGAAGATGGCGCCCAGGAACACGCCGCCGGCCAGAATCTGAGCCAGACCGAACTCAAAGCCGCCCTTTACAAGAGCCAGCACGAACACGGTGCCAATGAAGGCCACGGGAGTATGCCAGGATATAACCTTGCGGACAAGGAGATAAATAAAGCCGATAAGAAGAGCCAGAGCGCTGGTTTCACCCATGCTTCCGCCCACAGTGCCGATGAAGAGGTCAACAAGGCTGACAGCCTCGCCTGCACCCATGGCAGCCAGGGGAGTTGCGCCGGAAACAGCGTCAGCGGCGATGGTGAATTTGGGAGCTGCCCACTGGGTCATGGGGCCTGCAAAGGCGATGAGCATGACAACGCGGGCGGTGATGGCGGGGTTGGCAAAGTTATAGCCAATACCGCCGAAAAGCTGCTTTACAACAACTATGGCCACGAGGGTGCCGAAGGCTGCCTGCCACAGAGGCAGATCAACAGGCAGGTTCATGGCAAGGATAAGACCGGTGACAGCTGCGGAGAGGTCGCCGATGGTGCTCTCGCGCTTGCAGATCTTCTCAAATCCCCATTCCCAGAAAATCGCAGTGCCAACGCAGACTACGGTGAGGAGCAGAGCTCTCCATCCGAATATCACAACAGAGGCGATCAGAGCGGGGCAAAGTGCAATAAGCACATCGCGCATGATGGTCTGGGTGGAATCCTTATGGGTGATGTGAGGAGAAACAGAAACTACATAATTAGACATTTGCTGCCTCCTTTTCTGCCGCTGCCTTCTTGGCTGCTGCCTTCTCGGCATCGGCCTTCAGCTTGGCGTTGTAATCCCAGAGCATGCTCTTGGCCAGCTTGTTGACCTGAACAAGAGGACGCTTTGCGGGGCAGACGAAGGCACAGCAGCCGCATTCCATGCAGATGTTGACCTTCAGCTTCTTGAGCTCATCGCCCTTGCCCAGCTTATAGGCAGTCTCGATATGAGCGGGCATGAGGTTCAGGGGGCAGGTGTTGATGCATCTGCCGCACTTGATGCAGTCGGTGGTCTTGGGAGGACGGGCATCCTTTTCGTTGAAGGCAAGGATGGCGCCGGTGTTCTTGACAACCACTTCATCGTCGGAGGGAACGGAAACACCCATCATGGGTCCGCCCAGAACGATCTTCTTAGGCTCGCACTTGTAGCCGCCGGTGAACTCAACGACCTTCTTGACGGGCATGCCTATGGGGGCGATGACGTTCATGGGGTTTGCGATTGCGCTGCCGTCAACAGTGACATACTTCTCTGTGAGCGGCATACCGGTCTTGACATACTTTGCGATAGCAACCAGAGTGGAGGTGTTGATAACAACACAGCCGACGTCGATGGGGAGCTTGCCCTCGGGAACGATGCGTCCGGTGGTGTTGTGGATGAGGACTTTCTCACCGCCCTGGGGATACAGTGCGGGAAGAGCGTTTACCTCAACATAGGGAAGCTCCTTGCAGAGCTCCTTCAGCTTCTTGACGCACTGGGGCTTGTTGTCCTCAATGCCAATGATGACCTTGCCGGGCTCAAGATACTTCTTGAGAAGCTCGATGCCTTCAACCAGCATCTCAGCATCGTCCAGCATGGTGCGGGTGTCAGCGGTAATATAGGGCTCGCACTCTGCGCCGTTGATGCATATGTAGTCCACCTTGGCGGGATCTACATTCAGCTTGACTGCAGTGGGGAAACCTGCGCCGCCGAGACCGACAACGCCGCTGAGCTTCACAGCCTCAATAAAGCTGGGAAGATCTGTGACGGTGGGGGCCTGGATGTCTTCATAGAGGGTCTGCTCGCCGTCAGCCTCGATCACAATGGCCTGGCAGCTTGCACCGTGGAACAAAAGAACTTCGTCCAGTTTCTTGACTTTGCCGGATACTCCCGAATAAATGGGAGAAGAGACAAATCCGCCGGGCTCGGCTATGAGCTGCCCCACCTTCACCAGATCGTTAACCTTAACAACAGCCTTTGCGGGAGCGCCGATGTTCATGGAAACGGGAATGGTGAGAAGGGTGCCTGCCTCTACCGGCATACGCTTGGGGGTGCAGTCCGCAGTGTTCTTTCTGTGCGGAACATGTGCACCGTGCAGCAATTTGATTGACACTCTGCTTCCTCCTTCTTGTTTATGCACTTTTCGTATTTTGAAAAAAGCTCCTCTTGCAAAATACGAACAGAGTATATAAAATACAACTTAGATTATAACAACAAAAGCCGCTGAACGCAAGGAGTAAAGTATGCACCAAAATACAAAAAAATTAAATTTTCCGCTAATTTTTACAGCATCTTTTCTATTAGTTTTTTCTTTAACATCTTGCGGTTTTTTTAACGAGAAAAACACCGAAAAATTTACAAAAACAGGCTTTTTTCTCGATACAGTGGTTTCCGTTACCGTCTATTCCGAGGAAGATTCTCAGCTTCTGGATGCCTGCCTTACAGAATGCGGAAAATACGAAAAAGTATTCTCCCGCACCGATCCCGAAAGCGAGCTGTACAGGCTCAATGCAGATGGCGGCAGCGGCAGTGTATCCACCGAATTGAAGGAGCTATTGGAAACTTCCCTTTTCTATTCCCGACTGAGTCAGGGCGGTTTCGACCCCAGCATGGG
>JAZNZM010000106.1:0-19466 GCA_045594965.1 Oscillospiraceae bacterium
AGCGGGTTACGGAAAATCTGGGAAAAAAGGATATATGCCTTTATCTGGGCGTGCCCTTCTGCCCCACCCGCTGCGCTTACTGCTCCTTTGTGAGCCAGTCCGTTGAAAAGAGCATGAAGCTCATACCTCCTTTTGTGGAGGCGCTGATGCAGGATATAGAAGCCACTGCGGAGACTGTCCGGTCTCTGGGGCTGAATGTTATTGCCCTCTATCTGGGAGGCGGCACTCCCACCACCCTCTCTGCGGAGCAGCTGGATAGAGTTCTCGAGGCACTCCATGAGAAATTTGACCTCACAAACTGCCGTGAGATAACCGTGGAGGCAGGCAGACCTGACACCATCACCCGGGATAAGCTCATCGTAATGGGCCGCCACGGAGTCAGCCGTGTCAGCGTCAACCCCCAGACCATGAGCGACCATGTCCTTGAGACCATAGGCCGCCGCCACACGGCGGAGGACGTGCTGAAGGCTCTTGCTCTTGTCCGCGAGGTGGGAGGTATGCAGGTGAACATGGACCTTATTGCAGGTTTGCCTGAGGATACTCCCGAGAGCTTTGCTCATACTATGGAAACAGTACTGGCCCTGCGCCCCGAAAACATAACCGTCCACACCCTCTCTCTGAAAAAAGGCTCTCGCATTACCCTTGAGGGTACGCGCATACCCTCTGCCGAAGAGGTGGAGGAGATGGTGGATATCTCCCGAAAAGGTCTCGCCGAGGCGGGCTATGCACCATACTATCTCTACCGCCAGAAATTCATGTCCGGCGGGCTTGAAAATGTGGGCTGGGGCCTCCCGGGGATGGATAATCTCTATAATATCTGCATAATGGAGGAGCTTTGCTCCATAATCGCAATGGGAGCCGGCGCCTCCACCAAGCTTGTTACAGGCACCGGCAGGCTTGAACGCTTTTTCGCTCCCAAGTACCCTGCCGAGTACATCGGTGATATCGAAAAGACCTGTGCCAAAAAAATAATGATAAAGGAGTTTTACGATGAGCTATCAGCTGAATGACATCAATTTCCGCACTGTTTCCGACCCTGCCGGCTTTATCGCCGAGTGCGATGCTCTCTACCGGGAGAAGGTTTCCAACGCTGCCGACAAGATTATTGAGAACATGGAGCGCAGCCCCATCGTACTTCTTTCCGGCCCCAGCGGCAGCGGCAAGACCACCACAGCCATGAAAATCGCCGAAGAGCTGAACAAGCGCGGTGTCGGCACCTACAGCGTTGGCATGGATGATTACTTCAAGACCGTTGACCCTGCCACAGTGCCCCGCACTCCCGAGGGCGAGATGGACCTTGAGTCCCCCCTCTGCCTTGATATGGACCTTCTGAACGAGCATTTCACCAAGCTCAGCCGCGGTGAGCGCATCTTCGTGCCCAAGTATGAGTTCTCCCGCCGTATGCGTATTCTCGAGCCCAGCAAATCCATCAAACTGCGTCCCAACGAGGTGGTGGTCTTCGAGGGCATCCACGCTCTCAACGACTCCATCACCGATGTGCACCCCGAGGCCTTCAAGCTTTATATCTCCGCCCGCAGCGATGTTGAGTTCGAGGGCAAGGTGGTATTCAAGCGCACATGGTTCCGCCTGATGCGCCGCATGGTCCGGGACAACAATTTCCGCGGCACCGATGCCACAGAAACCATGAAGATGTGGGCCAATGTCCGCCGCGGCGAGAAAAACTATATCTCCCCCTTCAAGGACAAGGCCGACCTGCAGTTCGACACCTCTTTTGCCTATGAACCCGCTGTTTTCAACGCTCAGGCCACCCGTCTTTTCAAGTCCATCCCCGAGGGTATAGAACGCTTCGAGGAGCTGAGACAGGTGCTGCCTGCCCTGCAGCTTTTTGGCGTTATTGACGAGTCCCTTGTGGCCCCCGATGCCCTCATCCGCGAGTTTCTCGGCGGCGGCATCTACGAGTATTGATTTATAGCAGACAGTCCCCCTCAGGGGCTGTCCGGGAGTAAGATATGCTGAAAATAAAGAGAACTGTCCTTTGCCTTCTGGCTCTGGCGCTTTGCCTTTCCCTCCTTGTCGGCTGTGCGGCCATAGGGCTTCCCGCGCCCGCCCCTACGCCCACGCCTGCCCCTACGCCTGCGCCTACACCAACACCTGCACCGACACCAACACCTACGCCCACCCCTACGCCCACGCCCACTCCCGAGCCGGAGTATGTTTACCCCGGTCCGGACCTCAGCGAGAGGGAGCGAATGGGCGATGAATACTTCGCCGATGCCCTTTTCATAGGTAACAGCCTTGTCCACGGCCTCTGGGCCTTCGGCGGCATAGACTCCGCCACCTACTGCGCCGCCACCAGCGCCAGCGTGGTGAATCTGGACCGTGTGAAAAACGAGGCCTTCTGGGGTGACCCCGAAACCGCTCCCTCTGTAATGGAGGCCATTTACGGAGGAAGCTACGGAAAGATATATATTCTGCTGGGCATAAACGAGATAGGCTTTGAACCGCCGGATTTCGTTGCCATATACAGCGGTCTTCTGGACACCATAGAGTCCATTCATCCCGATGCAGAGATATACATCATGGGTCTCACCCCCATCACCGTCAAAAAGGATGCGGGCGGTTATCCCTTCACAATGGAGCGCATAATCAGCTACAACGAGGCTCTGCGCGCTCTTGCAGAGGAACGGGAGTGCTGGTATGTGGATCTCTGCGAGGCCATGGCCGGTGAGGACGGCTTCCTTGATGAAGAAGTGAGCACCGACGGCGTGCATTTCATTCAGGAAAAATACCCCGACTGGGGCGAATACCTCCGCACCCACTATGCCGACGAAAGACCGGCAGAAACAGATGACTAAAAAATCAAAAATCCTCCGATACTATCAGTACATACATAGTATCGGAGGTTTTTTTATGGAAAAAAGCAGAATTAAAATATGGGAAGCGGCCCTGCTCATCGCTCTTTGCGTCTGCCTTTGCCGTGCTGCGGCAGAGAGCGGACAGCAGGAGGCTCTTTCGGAAAAGATACTGAGGATGCATGTGGTTGCCGCCTCCGACCGGGCAGAGGATCAGACTCTGAAAATGCGGGTCAGAGACGCTGTGGCTCCCATTCTGGAGGAGGCACTGGAAAACTGCCCTGACCTGGATGACGCAGAAAGACGCATCGAGGAAAGCCGCGGTGCCATCCTCGCCGCCGCCTGTCTTGCAGCGGAGGGTGAAAAAGTGGAAATGAGCCTCGGAAGAGAACAGTTTTCCTACAGAGAGGCAGGCAGCTATGCCCTGCCTGCCGGGGAATACAGTGCCCTGCGCCTTGTTATAGGCGAAGGCAGGGGCCACAACTGGTGGGGTGTTATATTTCCCGCCCTTGACCTCAGCGGCGGATATGTGCAGGCCTCAGAGTATTTAAGTGAGGAGGAGCTGGAGCTGATATACGAGGAGGACAGCCTTGAAGTCCGCTTTCGCCTACTGGAGCTTCTTGAAAAGCTGAGGGAAATACTGAAATAACATCAGATATTATCCCGCAGGGGCCGATGCCTGCATCGCCCCCTGCCCACATTAGTTATATTCAATTCGCGGGGCGCATTGCCCCGGCGCGCCGAATTTGGAATGCAGGGTCACACCGTTCCCGGAAGCTGTGCAGCTGTTTTCGCAGCATTTGCCCATATCAGATTGTCTATTCCAATTTGCCGGCTTTTGTAGTATACTGCTGTTATTCATCTCCAAGAGGTATGCTATGATATTCGGAAAATACATAAACCGCTATTATCTTAAATACGCCCTGTGGCTTTTGCTTGGCATGGCAGCCCTGGTAGTGGTGGACTATCTTCAGCTGCTCACCCCCGGGCTTTATCAGATGGTCATCAACGGCATGAACGATGGCTATGTCATTGAAAAAGGCGTGAAGACCGCCTTCGACATGGACTTTCTTCTTGAGCGCATCTGTATGCCCATGGTGTTTATTATCATCTTCATAGTCATAGGCCGTTTTCTCTGGCGCATCTGCATTTTCGGTGCCGCAATCAAGGTGGAGACCGACCTGCGCAACTCCATGTTCAACCATGCCCGCCGGCTTTCTGCCCAGTATTATCAGGTGAACAAGGTGGGCAATCTTATGAGCCTTTTCACCAACGACCTTGAAACCGTTCAGGAGTGCTTCGGCAGCGGCTTCCTCATGCTTTTCGACGCTGTATTTCTGGGAGTTCTGGCCCTGCTCAAAATGTGGGGCATGGATCCCCTGCTCACCTGCTTTGCCATGATCCCCATGGCGCTGCTCCTTGCCAGCAGCACCGTTGTGGGCAAGTATATGGGCAAAAAGTGGCGGGCGCGTCAGGCCGCCTTCTCCTCCCTTTCGGACTTCTCTCAGGAGAGCTTTTCCGGTATCGCCGTGATCAAGGCCTTTGTGAAGGAGGGAAAAGAGCTTTTCGCCTTCAAAAAGCTTAACCGTGAAAACGAGATCGCCAATGTGGACTTCACCCGCACCGCCATGCTCTTCCGCATACTGGTCACGCTCTTTGTGGAGAGCGTTATCTGCGTCATTCTGGGCTACGGCGGCTATCTTGTGTGGAAAGGCGATTTCAACGCCGGTCAGCTTGTGGAATTCATAGGCTATTTCACCACCATAGTCTGGCCCATTATGGCAGTCAGCGAGCTGATAGACCTCACAAGCCGCGGCAAAGCCAGCCTTGCAAGAATCAGCGAGCTGCTGGACGCGGAGGTAGATGTGAGCGATGCCGCCGATGTGATAGAGCTTGAAAGCCCCAGAGGGGATATTGAATTCAGAAACCTCAGCTTCCGCTATCCCGATGGGGAGTATGATGTGCTCCGCAATGTGTCCTTCACCATAAATGCCGGCGAAAATGTGGGTCTTGTGGGCAAGACAGGCAGCGGCAAGACCACCATAGTGGATCTTATTCTCCGCACCTACAATGTGCCCGACGGAACCGTATTCATAGACGGACAGGATGTGAACCGTCTCTCCATACGCTCGGTGAGAGATGCCTGCGCCTATGTACCCCAGGACAACTTCCTCTTTTCCGACACAATAGAAAACAACATCTCCTTCGGCGTGGATGCCCCCAGCCGCTCTGCCGTCACCGAGGCCGCGGTGCTTGCGGATGTGGACAGCAACATACAGGGCTTCTCCCAAGGCTACGAAACCGTTCTTGGAGAGCGCGGTGTGACCGTCTCCGGCGGCCAGAAGCAGCGGATAAGCATAGCCCGTGCCCTGATGCGCTCTGCCGCCATACTTATTCTGGACGACAGCGTTTCCGCTGTGGACACCAACACAGAGCGAGCCATTCTGGAAAACCTTCGCCGCACCAGAGCAGGCCGCAGCACCATACTTATAGCCCACCGAATATCCACCATAGAAAAAATGGACAAAATAATCTTTATTGAAGACGGCCGTGTGGAGGCCATCGGCAGACACGATGAGCTTTATACCTCCTGCCCCTCCTACCGCAAAATGGTAGAGCTGCAGCGTCTTGAAGAGGAAGGAGGTCTGGACGGATGAACGAATACCTCCCCATTCTCATAGTGGGCTCCATTATCGGCTGCTTCTCCCTTATCTTCCTTGTGGCCTTCGCCCTTGCAAAAAACAAGAAGGAGGACATGGGCTTCGACCGCAACATGGCTGACAGTGAGATAGTCCGCCGCCTGCTGCGCTACGCCAAACCCCATTGGAAAAAATTCGCCCTTGCCCTTTGCATCATGCTTGTGAGCATAGCCTACGACATACTTTCGCCCCTTATTATCGGCCATATTGAGGAGACTGTGAAGGAGCGCTTTGAGCTGAGCTACCTTTTCACTCTGGTTGCCGTATACGCAGGTGTGCTGATTGTTGCCATGGTCAGCACCTACGCTCAGTCCATTCTGCTGCAGAAGACCGGTCAGAAAATACTTTCCGAGCTTCGTCAGGATCTTTTCACCCATATCCAGAGCCTCAGCCATGAGCAGCTCAACAACATACCCGTGGGCAAGCTGGTCACCCGTGTCTGCAACGATACCAACGCCATTTCCATGATGTTTACCAACATTCTTGTAATGCTGGTGAAGAACGTTATGGTAATATTCGGTGTTCTGGCAGCGATGCTGGCGCTGAACTATGCCCTGACCCTTATGGTTCTCTGCTTCGTGCCCTTTGTGCTGCTTTTCACCGTAATTTTCCGACTCTTCTCCCGAAAGGTCCACCGCAAGGTGAAAGACGGAACCACAGATATAAACACCTATCTCTCGGAAAACCTATCCGGTATGAAGATCACCCAGATCTTCAACCGCGAGGACCGCAAAATGGAGGAATTTCTCCAAAAAAGCGCAAGGCTTAAAAAAGCCAAGCAAAACCAGACCTTCGTGTTCGGTATTTTCCGCCCCATGGTGTATATGCTTTATATATCCTCTATTCTCTGCCTGCTGTATCTGGGCGGACGGGGCTATATAAAAGACACCGTGTTCATGGGGCAGCATATAGAAAGCTGGGTAATTGTCAGCTTCTATATGTATGTGAACAAATTCTTCAATCCCATTCAGACCCTCGCGGAGCAGTTCAATATGCTCCAGTCCGCCTTTGCCTCCGCGGAAAAGATTTTTACCGTTTTCGATATGGAGCCTGAGCTTACAGATGCTCCCGATGCCATTGAGCTGGAGGAAATAAGAGGCGAGATAGAATTCCGTGATGTCTGGTTTGCATATAAACCCGGCGAGTGGGTTCTCAAGGGCGTCTCCTTCCATGTGCAGCCAAGGCAGACCGTGGCCTTCGTGGGCGCCACCGGCAGCGGCAAGACCACTATTTTGTCCCTTATCTGCCGCAATTATGATATTCAGCGGGGTCAGATACTCATTGACGGCATCGACATACGCAAAATCAAAATTTCCTCTCTCCGCCGCCACTTCGGTCAGATGCTTCAGGATGTTTTCCTCTTCTCCGGCACTATCCGCAGCAACATCGTCCTGCGCATGGATGATGTGGACGACGAGACCGTAAGGGAAGCCTGTCGCTATGTGAACGCCGACAAGTTTATTGACCGCCTTGAGCTGGGTCTTGATGAGAGCGTACGGGAGCGGGGTAACAACTTCTCTGCCGGCCAGCGTCAGCTTCTTTCCTTCGCCCGCACCATAGTGCACCGCCCCTCGGTTATGATACTGGACGAGGCCACCGCCAATATTGACACAGAAACCGAGCTTCTCATTCAGGACTCCCTTGAAAAAATGCGCAACATAGGCACCATGCTCATAGTTGCCCATCGCCTCAGCACCATTCAGCACGCGGACAATATTATTCTCCTGAGCCACGGCGAGATTATCGAGCAGGGCAATCATCAGGCTCTTCTGCGCCTTCACGGCAGGTATCACCATCTCTACACCCTGCAGTACAATAAGCTGCAGCTGGAACAAGGCTGAAAGCCGAAATCACGCCCCCGGGCGAATACTGGGGAAGGTAATAAGTAATAGTGAATAGGTAATAGGTGAGATATCGCTTCGTGATTATCAAAAATTTACGGAAGGGTCAAGACCGTTCCCTACGGGTATACCTCCCGTAGGGCGCCACGACCCCGGGGCGCCACATATGCGCACCGCACCACAATAAACGCAAAACCGCGTGCTTGCTCCCGCCACGCGGTATGCACCCACGGCCCCGCGCCGCACTGGGGCGAATCCGCACCCACCCATGCAAGCAGACACGCCGCGCCGCGCCCTGCGGCGAAAAAACAGGAATCCCTGAGCCTTGGCTCAGGGATTCTTGTTTATCGGTATCATCACATTGAATCTGTTGACTCCATCGGAGCTTTCCGCCCATATCTTTCCCCTGTGGGAACGGACTATCCCCTCCGCAATGGAAAGGCCGAGACCGTAGCTGCCACCGCTGCGGGAGCGGTCAAGGCGGTAAAAGCGTTTGAATATGTTTCTAAGATCCTCCGCCGAAATGTTCTCTCCGGGATTCTCCACCCGCAAATGGACAAAGCATCCCTGCTTTTTCAGGCTGAGCACTATCTCTCCCCCGGGTGAGGAATACTTCACCGCGTTATCCAGCAGTATGCTCAAAAGCCTGTGCAGCTCTTCGGGAGAGCCCTTCACAAAAAGACCCCGTTCTATATCTTCCCTGATGCCAAGCCCCTGCTCGAAGCAAAGAGGCTCAAACACCATAAGCTCCTCGGCTGCAAGCTCACTCAGCTCCAGCCGCTCCTGTCTGCCGCTGTGGCTGCCGGCATCCATACGGGCAAGCTCCAGCAAGGCCTCGGTGAGCCCACGCATACGGCAGCCCATACTCTGTATACTTTCAAGAAAGCGCGCCTTCTCCTCCGGGCTGTGTCCCTTGCTTTTCATTAGCTCTGTACATGTAAGGATCACCGTCAGGGGAGTTTTCAGTTCGTGGGAGGCGTCGGCCACAAATTGTCTCTGCTGTTCCCATGCCCTCTCCACCGGTTTCACCGCCAGTCGGGCAAAGAAAAAGCTTACAACAAAAAGCACCGCCCAGCTTCCAAGACCAATAAGCAGGCTTGTCTCCAACAGATTATTCAGGGCGGCCTTCTCGCCTGACATATCCACAAACACTATTCTCTCGCCCTCGGGATCCATGCTTCGCATAAATCTCAGACCGTAGGCATCCAGCTCTCCGCCGGCTTTTTCTGTTGCCAGAGCCGCTTTTGCAGCATCCTCCAGAAACTCCCTGTCGCTGAGATCATAGAACACGCCCTCGGCCGCCTGCACTCCGCCCGCTCCGTCCATACTGAGTATAAAATAAGGCAGGCGCAGCTCCCCTGGTGCCGATCCCGGTCTGCTGGGCCGCATGGGTCCCTTGGACATGGTCTCCATCATCCTCATGCTCTCCTGACGGAGATTCTGCTGAGTGAAATGGTACACCGTAACAAATATACAGGACAGCATCACCGTGACAATGACCATGGTGATGCATATTATTTTTCTTCTGAGACTTTTCAGCACTCAGCGTCCACCTCCAGATGGTAACCCATCCGCCTGATCGACTCTATGCGCACGTTGCTGCCGATGGCGGCAAGCTTTTTTCGGAGAAAGCCTATGTATACCTCCACATGGTTTTCCACCGCGTTGGACTCATAGCCCCAAACTCTTGCAAGTATATTCTCCTTGCTGAGATTTCGCTTGCCCGAGCGCAGAAGAAAGCGCATTATATCAAACTCCTTTGCGGAAAGGCGGATGCTTTTTTCTCCGCAATGGAGCTCTCCCGTGCTTAGATCGAGAGAGGTGTTGCCGTAGCTCAGGGTATCCACCTGATCTCCCTGGCGGCGCAGCAGGGCATTGATGCAGGCCAGAAGCTCACGGCTGTCAAAGGGCTTGGTGAGATAGTAATCCGCTCCGGCATTGAGGCCGCGGATGCGGTCTGCCACATCGCTTTTGGCGGTGAGCATCAGAATCGGTGTGCTTATTCTGTCAGCGCGCACTCTTTCAGCCAGCTCAAAGCCGTCCATGCCGGGCATCATCACATCCATGATGAGCAGATCATATACTCCCGTTTCCGCATATTCCCTGCCGTTTTCCCCGTCATAAACCGTTTCCACCTGAAACCCCTTGGTCTCCAGAAGCGCCTTAAGAGAGTGGGCCAGAAGCACCTCGTCCTCAATTATGAGAATTTTCATTTTATCCTTATCCTCCCCATGCTTGATATATTTATAATATATGCCCCGCCTTAATACAAGCTGAAAATAATTATTTATTTTTTCAGGAAGTATTCAGCGCCTTGATTTATCCTGTCAGCATGAAGGGAAGTGAAGCCTTTGAAAGCCCGCCACGAGTGTAAACACCGAATAAACTATGCCGATATGCTCTGTCTCCGCCAGAGACTTTTTGCAATTATGGAGCCGGACAGACACGGAGAAAGAGGTAAATACCGTGTGCGCAGTCTGTATTTTGACACGCCTGAGGACAAAGCTCTTCGGGAGAAGCTGGACGGAGTGAGCCTCCGTGAAAAGTTCCGGCTGAGATACTATAACGGAGATCTGTCCACCCTGCATCTGGAGAAAAAGAGCAAAAACTCAAGCCTCTGCACCAAGCTGTCCGCGCCCATCAGTCTCTTTGAGCTTGAGTTGCTCCTTGGTGGAGAGACAGCATGGATGGCTGATTCCCCACACGCCCTTGTCAGGGAGCTTTACTCAAAAATGCTCTCCCAGAGCCTGCGCCCTGTGAGCGTTGTGGACTATGTCAGAGAGGCCTTCGTCTATGCCCCCGGCAATGTGCGCGTCACGCTGGACTATGATATACGCAGCGCCTTCAGTCCCCGTGACTTTCAGAATGCCGCCGCGCCTTCCCTGCCGCCCCCCGACGCTGCCATTATTCTGGAGGTGAAATGGGACTCTTTCCTGCCGGATATCATCCGCGCTGCCGTTGATCTCCCCGGCAGACAGAGCGCCCCTTACTCCAAATATGCCGCCTGCAGGGCGTACAAATAAGCAGAAAGGAAATTTCCCATGACATTCAACGACATATTTAAATCCGATTTTCTCGAAAACATCAACTCTGTGTCCGTGCCGGACATGGCCCTCGCCCTTGTTCTGAGCTTCGCCCTTGGGCTTTTCATCTTCCTTATTTACAAAAAGACCTTCGCCGGGGTGATGTATTCTTCCTCCTTCGCAGTTACACTGGTGGCCCTTTGCATGATAACTACCCTCGTCATTCTGGCCGTCACCAGCAATGTCGTGCTCTCCCTCGGCATGGTCGGCGCGCTTTCCATCGTCCGCTTCCGGGCTGCCATCAAGGAGCCTCTGGATATAGCCTTTTTGTTCTGGTCCATTGCCGTGGGCATAGTTCTGGCGGCAGGGATGATACCTCTCGCTGTTATCGGAAGTCTTGTCATCGGCCTTGTGCTCCTCGTTTTCGTAAACCGCAAGAGCCACAGTCATCCCTATATCCTTGTCCTCCGCTGCGCAGACCATGCCAGCGAGGAGCAGGCAGCCGAGCTTATACGCAGCAGCACCCTTCGCAGCTGTGTAAAGAGCAAGAGCGCTCAGGCAGGTCTTGTGGAAGTGAACTTCGAGCTGCGCCTGAGAGACGGCAATACGGACTTTGTGAACTCTCTCTCCGCGCTGCCCGGCGTTCACAGTGCCGTCATCTGCAGCTACAACGGCGACTATATGGGTTAAGCGCCATGTCACGCAGCAAGCATATTGACCGGATCTGTGCAATTGCCGGGGCACTGGCTCTCGTCATCTGCCTCGTGCTCATGTTTATCCCCGGGTCTAATGAGGCGGGGACGGAAATGGGCTATGAAAACCGCCTTTTCAGCTCCGGCACAGTGCACAGCATAAATATTATTATGGACGACTGGGACTCCTTCATCGCCTCCGCCCAGAGCGAGGAGTATTCCCCCTGCACCGTTATTATAGACGGAGAGAGCTTTGCAAACGTTGCCATAAGAGGCAAGGGCAACACCAGTCTCAGCAATGTGGAGAGCATGGGCAGCAGCCGCTACAGCTTCAAGATAGAGTTCGACCACTACGAAAGCGGCAAAAGCTACCACGGCCTTGATAAGCTCAGCCTCAATAACCTCATTCAGGACGCCACATATATGAAGGACTACCTCAGCTATACCCTGATGGCCTCTTTCGGTGTGGCTGCTCCCCTTTGCAGCTATGTTTCCGTTTCCGTCAACGGAGAGCTATGGGGGCTCTATCTTGCCGTTGAGGGCGTGGAGGACTCCTTCCTCATGCGCAATTACGGCGCAGACCACGGTGAGCTATACAAGCCCGACAGCTCAGAGATTGGCGGAGGCCGTGGGCAGGGCAAGGATTTCAGCATGGATGACCTCAGTTTTGAAGAGTTCAATCCGGGAGAATTTAAGCCGCAGGGCTTTGCCCGCGACGGCGGCGGTGGTGGAATGTCATCCTCAGATGTTCTGCTGCGCTACTCGGACGATTCTCCCGACAGCTACCCCAATATCTTCGGCAATGCAAAAACAGACATAAGCGAAGGGGACCAAGCCCGCCTTATTGCCTCCCTAAAGGCCCTTTCTGAACGGGATGATTTGGAAAGCGTCCTCGACACCGATGCGCTGCTGCGCTACTTTGTTGTTCACAATTATCTTGTCAACGGCGACAGCTACACAGGCGGCATGGTCCATAACTACTACCTCTATGAAGAGGACGGCCGCCTTTCCATGATCCCATGGGACTACAATCTGGCCTTCGGCACATTTATGGGAGGCAGCGCCGAAAGCAGCGTCAACGACCCGATAGATTCTCCCCTCTCCGTTGGCAGCGACTCCCGACCCATGATAGACTGGATTTTTGAAAGCAGTGAATACACCGCCCTCTATCATCAGCTTTTCGGAGAATTTCTCGCTTCCGCGGATGTTCCCTCCATTGTCAGGGACACATCGGAAATGATTGCCCCCTATGTTGAAAAAGACCCCACAGCATTCTACAGCTATGAGAGGTTTGAGTCCGGGGTAAAGGCCCTTGAAAGCTTCTGCCGTCTCCGCAGCGAAAGTATTCAGGGACAGCTTGACGGCAGCATTCCCTCCACATCCCAGAAACAGAGCCAAAACCCGGACAGCTTGGTGGACACAGGAGAGCTCGGACTTTCGGACATGGGTTCCATGGGCGGCATGGGTGTCGCTCCCGACATGGGTGCAGTTCCCGATGTGGGTGCCCCTCCCGATATGGGTGCCGCTCCCGATGTGGGTGCCGCTCCCGATGTGGACAGCTTCGGCGGCAGAGGAGACAGAAAGAACATGGGCAACATACCCTTCCCCACGGGAGAGTCGGGTGCAGCCTTTGCCCCCACACTCCCGGAATCAAATAAATCGCCTGCCCCAGCCCCTGCCGCCGGTGGATACAGTCTCCCCATAATCGCCATGTGCCTTATGCTCCTCGCAGCAGGTATAATCATAGCATGGCGCTATCGCCGCTGACTTTTTCCGTCTTTTTTCATATATTTCTCCACTTCCCCTCGCAAAAACCGCCGGGTCAGATGACTGATGACCCGGCGGTTTAATTTATACTTTTTATGCTTTATACTGTTTATTACCCGTCCCCTCACTGCTCTCCCGCAGAAATCAGCTCCTCCAGCTTTTCATAGCTCAGAGACCCCACAGCGTTATATACAATCACGCCCTCAGGGTCGATGATAACCGTATGGGGCAGGGTAAGAGCGCCGCCGAAGGCAGCTATGACCTCGCCGCTTTCGTCCAGAGCGAAGGGCATGGAATAATCGAAGTTTTGGAGATAGGCCTCCACATCCTCCGTAACAAGCTCCGAGTGGACGGCAAGCACCGCCACATTTTCGCCATAATTTCTGTATATCTCATCAAAATACGGCAATTCTGCTACACAGGGTGAGCACCATGTGGCCCAGAAGTTCAAAACCACTGTTTTCCCCCTCTGGGAGCTGAGCTGAAAATCGCCGCCCCCGTAGAGCGGCAGGGCTAAGTCCGGAGCAAGCATACCCGGTTCTTCTCCCACGGGAAGTTCCGACAGCTGAGGACTTTCCGTTTCCACAGGTGCAGAGGGTTCTTCCGCCATCTCCTTGCCCCGGTTGAAGCCCCAGATCGCTCCTGCCAGCAGACACAGGGCCAGCACCCACGCCGCAGGTCTGAGCCAGGACCGGCTGCTCTTCGAGCCCTTTTCTCCGCTCTTTTCCATCAGTGTCAGCTTGCCCGCCTTAATGGAGATTGCAGCTGTGGGACAGCTTTCCACGCATTTTCCGCAGTTTACGCACTCACGGTCGCCAACGCGCTTAATATCCACGGGGCAGCTGCCAATGCATTTTCCGCAGCCCACGCACCTGTCCTTCTCCACCTTCACGCCCACGATGGCCACTTTGTCAAAAAGGCCGTAGATTGCGCCAAGGGGACAGAGAAAGCGGCAGAAGGCGCGGTAAATGAAAATACACAAGGCGATTATCACAGAAAGCAGAATAAACTTCCATGTGAAAAGGCCGCCGAGCAGAGGAAAAAGCCCCCCGTTAGCGGAGTTGCTGAGAAGTCCCACCGCGCCCTCAAGGGTTCCAGCCGGACAGATATACTTGCAGAAGGCAGGCAGGGGGAAGTTTCTCAGGGCAAAATAAAGGGGAATGACTATCACGAACACGAGCAAAATCACATATTTCAGCCAGCTGAGAGCACGGGTAAAAGCGCCTTTTTTCAGCTTGGGTGTGGGCAGAAGATGCAAAAGCTCCTGCATAAGCCCCACAGGGCAGAGCCAGCCGCATACCGTGCGCCCCAGTATGACGCCGTAAAGCAGCAGTATGCCAAGAATATAGTAAGGCGCTCTGTGCCCCGATGCGCTGAGGGCATTCTGCAGCGCTCCAAGAGGGCAGGCTCCCACCGCTCCCGGACAGGAATAGCAGTTCAGGCCCGGAACACAAAGGGCCTTCATATTGCCAACATATATCTCGCCGGAAATAAAGCCCTTCGCATGGGCATTATATAATATAGCCGCGTAAAGCTGCACCAGTCTGCGCTGGGTGGGCAGATGGCTGCGCAGCCAGTTTATAGTTCTATCCAAGGCCTATACACTCCGTGCAGATAGCTATGGCCTTATAGAGCACGTCTCTTGCGCCGCTGTTCATCACACCCAGCAGGATGAACACTACTGCAGCAAGAAGCAAACCACCTCTCAGCGCTCCCACTCTTTTCAGCCCTGTCTCTCCCATATTTTTGCAGCTGCGGAAAGGGAGCTTCGTCCGGGGAATGTCTCTGCCATAAACGCACTGAGCAATGGCCGACAGTATGACCAGCGCTACGAGAACAGCCAGACTAGGGGCGATGATCTCAAAGCGCTCCGCCACAGCCTCCGGAGAAAAGGGAGACTCCAGCCCAAGACTGCGCCCATCAAGATATATATCCAGACAGCCCAGAGCCGTAAGCAGCAGCACACCGATGCAGCCCACAGCACAGAGCCAGCGAAGCAATTTATATGTTTTCAGAAAGACACCTCCCGGGACTTATTTACATGGATTATACCACAGCGTCCCTTTTGCTGACAATACACTAATAACCCCCTCCATTGACAGTCAGAAAGCTGCCGTGGTAAAATCACTGACAGGACTCCAGGAAAACGAGGATAACAGTATGAAAAAAACCGTTTTAAGAATAATATCTCTGGCGCTCTGCCTGCTGATGCTTGCAGGCTGCGGACAAAGCCAGCCATCCCCCGCTCCTACAGCAGAGCCGGATCCCACCCCCGCACCCGAAAGCTCAGCGGCAAGTATTCCTCAGGACAATCTGGGCTACAGCGTGGGCATGACCATTCCGGATTTCAGCTTCACAGACTATAACGGAGAGACCCGCTCCCTTTACAAAACCCTTGCGGAAAAGGAAGCGGTAATCATCAATATCTGGGCCAGCTGGTGCGGCCCCTGCGGCATGGAGTTTCCCTTTATGGAGGAGGTCTACGGGCTTTATAAGGACCGGCTTGAAATCTTCGCCCTGTCCTGTGAGCCGAGCGACAGCAGCGAAGTGATCTCCGACTATGCTGCGGAAATGGGTCTCAGCTTCCCCATGGGCAGCGACACTCCCAATCTTGCCGCAGCCTTCATGGCCTACAGCGTGCCCACAAATATTGTCATTGACCGCTACGGCACTATCTGCGCCGTGCAGGTCGGAGCCAAAACCTCCAACGAGGCTGTTATCGCCCTTTTTGAAGAGTATCTGGGCGATGACTATGCCGGATATGTTGACCCCAATGCAGCCCCCATCTGTGACATTGCCCCTGCGGACAAGGGAGAGCTCGGCGCTACTCTGAATGTTCCCGGCGGCGAGCTTGGCTTTGAAAGCTTCGAAAGCGAATATGTATGGCCCATGCTTCCCACGGAGAAGGAGGGACGCAGTGTCCTTGTATCCACCAATCAGGGCATAGGCGGCACCGCCTCTGCGGTAAAGACAAATGTAAGCGTCAAATCCGGCGATGTGCTTTGCGTCAGCTTCGCCCTTTCCTCCGAGGAGGCTCTTGACCTTATGAAGCTCTATGTAAACGGTCAGGTAGTCAAATGCTTCGGAGGCGAAAAGGGCTGGACGAGCTATGCCTATCCCTTCCCTTCAGAGGGTGAATATGAAGTCACGGTAAGCTACGAGAAAAACGGCGGCACAGACCTAGGCGAGGACAGCCTGTGGCTGGACAGCCTTGCCCTTCTGAGCGGCGGAGAAGCCAAAGCCGCTCTCGCAGCGAATCCTGTTTACCCCGCCGGCAGTTCCGTAAGCCTTGTCCCCCTGAATCCCGATGCCCGGGAAGTAGTTTTTGATGACCCTCAGGGTGCTCTCAATGCCTCAGGCAGCGCCGAGAATATGAGCTTTTACATTATCCCCGGTACGGAGGCCCTCTTCCGTCTGGAGCTGGATGCCTCCGTTGACCCTGAGCCGCTGCTCTTTTTCAGTGACTATGACGGCAGCCTCCGCTCCGTCATCAGCTGTACCGCCGATGGTGGATATGAGATCAGTGCCGGCACGGACAGTCTCTCCCTATCAGGCTACCCCTATTCCATGCTCTATCTGGAGGATGCCGGCGGTGCAAGCGGCCTCCACAGAATCATCACCTATTTTGCCGATGAGGAAAACCTCAACCGATTTATTGGTGAGTATCTCTCCTCCGAGGGCGGTCAGCCGCTGGTAAGCTGGAGCTATGCCGACATGGAGGCGGGAGACGGGGAATACTGCATTCGCCTGGTGGACGCCAAAGGCGAGGCCGTGCCCGGAGTCACCCTGCAGGTATGCGATGACAGTCTCTGCCATGTGTTCATCTCCGATGAAAAGGGTGAGTGCCGCTTTACGCTGCCTGCCTATGCCTATGAGATCCACCTGCTCTCCCTCCCCGACGGCTTCAAGGCGGATGACAATGTCTACACCGCGCCCTCTGAAGGCGGCGAATTGGAGATAGTAATCCTGCGCTGAAAACAATACATCAATACCCGGAATACTTTTATGCATTCCGGGTATTTGACAGTTAGCACCAAATGCCCTATAATTTATATGTTATTTCCATTTTTTGAGGTTTCAGGTATGAATGACAGAAAAGATCTCACCTGCGGCAGTGTTTGGAAAAAGCTGAGTCTCTTTGCTCTGCCCCTTGTAGCGATGAATCTTCTGCAAGCTGTTTACAGCATTGTGGACATGATAATAGTGGGTCAGTTCATCGGCTCCGTGGGAATGTCTGCCGTAAGCATAGGCGGTCAGGTTACGGTGCTGGTGCTGGTGGCATGCTCGGGTGTTGTAAACGGCTGCGCCGTATATGTGGGCAATCTTTCCGGGCTTAAGCGCTATAAGGAAATGCCGGGCTATGTAGGCAGCATGCTGAGTTTTCTCCTCATAGCGGCCATAGCCTTCACTATTCTCATAATCGCTCTCTGCAATCCCTTGCTGCGCGCTCTGAACACCCCTGCGGAAAGCTTTGCCGATACGAGAATCTACCTTATCGTCAGCATGCTTGGCACAGTTTTTGTGTATGGCTACGGTCTCCTGAGCGCCGCCCTGCGCGGTATGGGAGAATCTGTGCAGCCCCTTATCTATGTTATTGTTACTACAATTGAAAACATAGTTCTCGACCTCCTCTTTGTGGCAGTGCTTAAGATGGGCGCCGCAGGAGCCGCTGTTGCCACAGTCATAAGTCAGGCCACAAGCTGCATCCTTGTGGCGGTCTATGTTGCCCGACGCACTCCCCTTTTCGACTTCCGGCTGTCCTCCTTCCGCATAGACAAGCAGAAGCTGAAGTCTCAGCTGGTCATAGGTATGCCTCAGGCTATACAGTATGTCTGCACCAATATCTCCTTCCTCTTTATATCCTCCCTTGTCAACAGCTACGGCATAGCCGCCTCTGCCGCTGCCGGAGCCGCCAACAAGCTCAGTTCCTTCGGCACAATGCCGGGCATTGCCTGCATGACTGCCATCGTCACCCTCACCGCCCAGAACCACCCCAGGAAAAACTATAAGCGCATATTGCAGGGCATGGCATGCGGGCTCACCCTCTCTCTGAGCGTATCAGTGATCTTTGTTCTGCTGTGCCAGACGGTTCCCCATATTATGTATGGCTTCTTCACCTCTGATATCTCCGTACTGGATGTGGGAATAGATTATCTGAAATATTTCTCCCTGAGCTTCGTGGCCGAGACCGTTATGTTTTGTATGTTCGGTGTGATAACCGGTTCCGGATATACCCGTTCCACAATGATAAGCAGCGTTTTCTCTGCTTTTGCAGTGCGCTATCTGGTTGCATGGCTGCTCAGCCAGCACACTGCCATGGGTTTCAACGGCATTGCCCTGGGCTATGCCTGCTCTCCTCTGGTGGGTATTGCCCTCTGCCTTTTCTTCTTCGTCACAGGCAAGTGGAAACGCAGCCGCCTTGATTTTGAGTAAACCCTTTTTATTAAGTACCGGTTTCAAAAAATGCAGATCGTGTAATCGCTCCCCCAGATAGTTAATCCAATTACACTGGAGACTGATAACTCACTCCTATCCCCTTAAACCTATGTACTAGTTTTTGATTTCTATAGTGACGCTCCAATAATAATGTGATATAGTGCTTCCATAGTAATATCTGAGTTCTGCCATTGAAATTCATACCGCTATGCTAAACGCTTTTTTAGCTCCATCTACCCCAATACCAAGAAGGTTCTCCTTCCACGAAAGCTTCCTAAGCCCATTTATATATGATTGAAGAAAAACAGGTGACATATGAAAGCATTTATTACCGAAACTGATACGAAATATATCAAAACCCAGACATACATTACCGCAGGCATCCTCTTTGTTATCCTCACCGGACTTGCTTCCCTTTGCCTTCTGTTCTCACAGAAGATTTTTGCCGCTGCGGAAATTGTTGTTATTCTGGCCTGCCTTATGATGGTCAGCTCCAAGAAGCAGGACAGACACTATTACCGCCTGCGCTTTGACAGCTCCGGCCTGTATGTGACGAGCCTTGCCACCGGAGGCAGCTTCTCCGTACCGGAGCTTTCCCCCGGAGATCTGGTGATCCGCCAGTCCCGCCGTGAGAAAAAACTGAATTACTGCACGCTCCTCATAAGCGGCACTGCCTACGCCTTTGGCGGTGTAAAAAACTGCAGCGGTCTGAAGGAATTTCTTGATAATAATTTGTAAAAAACTTGTTTAGCCTATCGAAAAACCCCCGCTGCATTGACACGGGACTGAGCAGCGGGGGATTATTAAGGGGGCAAAGGCCCCTCTTAATGATCAAATCATAAGTTTTTGAACTTTGTGAAGTTCAAAAACTGGTTTCAGCTTGTCAAAAAGACTTTTTTGACAAGCTGAACAACACAGCCTGCCACAATTTTGCGGCAGGCTGTGTTGTTTTTTGCACCATATCTCCCACAGGGGCGCTTCTTTGCCAATATACCCGCATCAGTTAATATCTGAGCAACAAAATGTAATAAAGATTTAATTTGACCTGAAATCCCATTTAATGTTATATTAAAGGCAAGAAAAACATAAATCTGCACAAAAAATAAGCTACGGAAAGGAAGATACTTGTGAAAAAAAGACTTATATCCATTATTCTGGCCGCTGTTCTGGCACTGAGCCTCTGCGTCAGCGCCGG
>JAZNZM010000107.1:0-2308 GCA_045594965.1 Oscillospiraceae bacterium
ACTTCCAACCGCCTTCAGAATTTTTCCGATAAGCTCAGAAAGAACCGAAGACGGCAGATGGCATCATCATGGAAGAGAACATATTCATCTTCATGGCCAAACCGCCTCCTTTTGATTATTCTGAATTACTATATCATTCTAAGCGCCCAAGGGAGCATTGTCAAGCGCCTTTGCGGAAAAGAAAGCTTTTTTTCGGGTGCTCAAAGCCGTGTACCCAGTCCGAACGCAGATAGTATACGAGGTAGATGAGGGAGCTTATGAGCCATGTGATGGGATAGGCCCAGTAGATATAGCTTATCTTGCCAACAAAGTGCATGATGGCGTAGATATACAGAAGTCTTGCCATACACCATACTCCAAGCATCACAAGCATTGGTACAAAGGCCTTGCCTGCGCCGCGGCACACGGCGGCAATCGCGTGGGAAAAGCTGAGAAGGAAATAAAATTTGGCGAGAGTGCGTGCCTGCAGGGCACCCAAAGCAACAACACCGGGAGTGGGGTCGAAAAGCGCCACAAGCTCCGGAGCAAAGGCCAGAACCACAAAGCCAATGCACTGAGCCATGGCAACTGCCAGAACGATACCGAAGCGTGCTCCTTTTTTGGCGCGGTCATATTCCTTTGCACCCAGGTTCTGGCTGATAAAGGTGGATATAGCCATGTTGAAGCTCATTACAGGCAGGAAGACAAAGCCCTCTATCTTGCTGTGGGCACCATAGGCGGCCATGGCCAGCATACCAAAGGAGTTGATCTGGCTTTGCACAACCACATTTGCAAGACCGATGACCGAGTTGCTGATACCGGCCGGAAGACCGATGCGGACTATTTCACCGAATATATCCCTGTGTATGCGGATGCGGCTGATATATACCGAGAAAATACGGCCCTTTTTGAGCACATGGAAGAGGCAGAGTACCAGTGCACTTGCCTGACTGATAACCGTGGCAAATGCAGCGGACCACACACCCCAGTTGAATACCGCAATGAAGACAATATCAAGCACCACATTCAGCAGAGAGGAGTAGATCAAATAGTAGAGAGGTCTGCGGCTGTCGCCCACAGCGTTCATAATGCCCTTGCACATATTGTACATGACAATGGTGCTGATGCCGGCGAAATAGACACGGAAATACTCTGTGGCCTGAGGCAGCACCTGGGGATCGGTGTTTATCCAGCGGAGTATGGTGGGGGTGAATATGACACCAAAGGCTGTGAGAATAAGACCGGAAATAAGACCGAAGGCCAGATTGGTGTGGATGGCCTTGCTGACCTTGTCCGGATCTCCGGCGCCGAAGTAACGGGAGATAACGGTGCTGGCACCCATGCTGATGCCCACAAGGAAGCTTATCATCAGATGGATGATAGGACCGGAGGAGCTGACGGCAGCAAGGGCTTCTGTTCCCAGAAGACGGCCTACGATAAATGCATCGGCGGTGTTATAAAGCTGCTGGAAAAGCTGGCTGAAAAGAATGGGCAGGGCAAAGGCAAGCATGTGCTTATATATGCTGCCGGAGGTCATGTCGCGGGTGGTGGATTTTTCTCTATTCAGTTTTTTTACAGTAGTATTATCCATAACACTTTAATTCTACACCTCTTTAGCGTGAAAAACAATATGGATATTAATATTATTTTTTCAAGGTGTTTAAGGGGCGTAAAAAAATTTCTTTGAGCATATGCTCAAAGAAATTTTTTTATGTTTATTCAATTATGCCTTGGTGTCGCAGTAGATGCAGCGATAGGTGCCGGTCTCGGCATCGGTGAGGCGGAAGATGTGGGGCAGCTCCTGCTCGATGCTGGTGATACAGCGGGGATTGCGGCACTTGATAACATTGCTGAGCTTTTCGGGGAGATTGGGCTTGATTTTTCTCACCTTTTCCCCGTTCTCGATGACATTGACGGTGATGTTGGGGGTAATGAAGCCCAGCAGGTCAAGGTCAAGCTCGATTTTCTCGGCGATTTTGATAATATCCTTTTTGCCGTATTTCTGGCTGGGGGCGTTGCGAATGAGGGCAACCTCGCAGTCAAGCTTATCAAGGCCCAGATGGAGATAAAGCTCCATGCCCTTGCCTGCGGGGATATGGTCGATAACAAGGCCGTTAACTATAGTTCCTATAATCATTTCTGCGCTACCTCCTTATTCAATGCCCAGCAGCTTCATGATGAGGGCCATACGGATATACTTGCCGTTACGCACCTGACGGAAATAGGCGGCTCTGGGGTCATTGTCCACGGCCACACTGATCTCGTTGACACGGGGCAGGGGGTGCAGCACGCGCATGGTTTCCTTAGCCAGTGCCATCTTCTCGGGATT
>JAZNZM010000108.1:0-3076 GCA_045594965.1 Oscillospiraceae bacterium
CTCATCGGAAAGCACACCGGGAACCATGCGGCACACGGCGTCCGTCACCACCATGGCAGCCAGCTCGCCGCCGGTGAGTACAAAGTTTCCGATACTTATCTCCTCGTCAACGCACTTTTCTATAAAGCGCTCGTCCACGCCCTCATAGTGGCCGCAGACCAGAACAAGGTGGTCATAGTCCCGGACAAGCTCTCTGGCTCTCTGCTGGTCAAAGGTCTTGCCCTGAGGACTCATATATATAACTCTGCGCCGTCTGTCACCGGCCTTGGCTATGACATCGTCAAGACAGCTTTTAAGAGGCTGGGCCATCATAACGCAGCCCCAGCCGCCGCCGTAGGGATAGTCATCCACCTGACGCTGTTTATTCTCTGTATAGTCGCGGATCTGGACGCAGTTGATGTCCAGTATGCCCTTTTCTGCGGCGCGGCCTATGATGCTCTCATGGAGCATTGCGTTCATATTATCCGGAAAAAGAGTGAGAATGTCTACTTTCATATCTGTTGTCCTTTACCTTGTAAGGCAATCCTGGCGGGCTGAGTGCAGCCCACGCTGCGATGGAATTTAAAGCTGCAAGGGGTATTTACCCGAAACACCCCTTGCGGAAAAACATTTATTGAGCTTTGTTGAAGGTGAAGCGGCTTTCGCTGCCGTTTATGATGCGGAGAATATTTTCCGCGTGCTTGATGACCACCAGAAGACCGCACAGCAGTGTAAGGAGCACTTCAAGTCCGCCATGGCCGAAAATCACAAGGAACACGGCTCCCATAAGGCAGGCGATGCAGGAGGAGAGGGAGATATATCTGGTGCAGATGGCCACGAGAATGAACACGCCCCAGCAGCAGATGCCTGCCACAGGGTCCACCACCAGTATCATTGTACCGGCACAGAGAACACCCTTGCCGCCCTTGAAGCCATACATAATGGGGGCAGCATGACCCAGAATGGCGCAGAAGCCGCCGAAAACCTGACCCACTGTTTTTGCATCAGCACTGCTGAGAAGCCAACCGCCTATAAGAACGGAGATAAGGGTCTTGACAACATCAATGGCCAGAACAAGCAGTATGCCCTTCACGCCGTAGGTGCGGTTGAAATTGGTGAGACCTGCGTTGCCGCTGCCGTGATTGCGAACATCGTCATGGAACACAAAGCGTGAGGTTATGATGGCGCCGTTGAGACCGCCCAGTATATAGCCGACAATGGCAATAATGACAAGAAGGAAGGCCATTATTCTTCTTTGTCTCCTTTCTGACGAATGACCATGCGGACGGGAGTGCCCTCAAGGCCGAAGGTGGCGCGGATCTGGTTCTCCAGATAACGCTGGTAAGAGAAGTGGAAAAGCTCTCTGCTGTTGCAGAAGACCACAAAGTTGGGGGGCTTGATGCCGGTCTGAGTCATGTAGTATATCTTCAGGCGGCGGCCCTTGTCCGTGGGAGGCTGCACTCTGGCCTGAGCATCGGCCAGAACATTGTTGAGCATGCCGGTGGTGATGCGCATGGCAGACTGGTCGTTCACATAGTTGATAAGCTCAAATATGCGCTGGACTCTCTGTCCGGTAACCGCGGAGATGAAAAGAACGGGGGCATAGGTCATGAAGCTGAGATCACGCATAACATCCTTGCGCATCTTCTCCATGGTGCCGGTTTCCTTTTCCACCAGGTCCCACTTGTTGACAATGATAATGCTGGCTTTGCCTGCTTCGTGGGCCAAACCTGCTATCTTGGTGTCCTGATCGGTGACACCCTCACGGGCGTCAATCATGATAAGGCAGACATCGGCGCGCTCGATGGCAAGCTGGGCACGCATTACGGAGAACTTCTCAATGCGGTCATCAACCTTGCTCTTGCGGCGGATGCCGGCAGTGTCGATGAAGTTATACTTGCCGAACTCGTTGTCTATCTTGGTGTCAACAGCGTCACGGGTGGTGCCTGCCACGTTGGAGACAATAACTCTCTGCTCACCGGCAATGAGATTGGTGAGAGAGCTTTTGCCCACATTGGGCTTGCCGATAATGGCAACATTGATGCGGTCGGGATCAGAGTCATCTTCGCCCTCAGGAGGGAAATGTTCAAGGCATGCGACCAGCATATCACCGGTGCCGTGGCCGTGAACGGCGGAGATGGCTATGGGGTCACCGAGACCCAGAGAATAGAACTCATAAATGGTGGTGTCCACACGGGAGGGGTTATCCACCTTGTTGACGCAGAGCACCACAGGCTTCTTGCTGCGAAGAAGCATATTGGCAACATCCTTGTCGGCTGCGGTAACACCGGTGGTAATGTCGGTGACAAGGACAATAACATCGGCGGCATTGATGGCGATATTGGCCTGCTCACGCATGAACATGAGTATCTCATTGTCGGTGCTGGGCTCAATTCCGCCCGTATCCACTATATCAAAGGTTCTTCCGCTCCACTCGCACTCGGCATAGAGCCTGTCACGGGTGACGCCGGGAGTATCCTCCACTATGGAGAGTCTGCGTCCCGCAAGGCGGTTGAAGAGCAGACTTTTGCCCACATTGGGGCGTCCTACTATGGCTACAAGAGGTCTGGACATTTTCTCTCAAAGCCTCCTTTTCATTGGTTATACTTGTTATATTCGGTGTCCTCAGCATCGGACCTTGCTTTTCTTACCTCGGGCATAAGTCCCAGCATTGCGTCGCAAAGCTCGCCGCCGTCCTGAGATATGGGATAGATCTTCACACCCAGCTCCCTTTCCGCCTCCTCCAGCGTCACATCATCAAGGAAATCCATTTCCTCCTGACGGAGCATATTGGCGGAGATAAGAAGCCTTTGGCCGAGTTCCTTGCCTCTGAGCTGACTCAGAAGGTCCTTTCCCGTAATCAGGCCAGCCACGGTGACGCTCTCACCGAAGAAATCGTTTCTTACGGAATACACCTTTCCTTTTATATTATCATACTTTTCCCTTGCAGTACAGAGCAGATTTTCCAGAAATGGGGCGAAATCCGCACCTGTGGCCATGGAAAAGGGCACTCCGTCTGCCTCATCGGAAAACTCCAGAGCCATCTTGAATTCACGCTCCAGCAGTCTTATCATACCCACACCGTTATCCAGCTGTG
>JAZNZM010000109.1:0-5308 GCA_045594965.1 Oscillospiraceae bacterium
CACTCCCGAACCCACTCCCGAACCCTTTGCCGATGAGGGAAAGGTTCTGCTGGATAACGAGTCAGTCACCATTACCCTTGACGGCGAGGTTGAAGACAACTATTATGTCGGTTACAAGCTGATTATCGAAAACAAAAGCGACAAATATGTCCTTGTTTCCACCAACAACACCTGCATCGACGGATACATGGTACATATGAATATGCAGGACGCTTCCGTCAACCCCGGCATGAAGTCCAGAGCCGAGCTGCAGGTTTATACCTCCGATGAGGCTTCTCTTGTAAAATCCTGCAAAGATATGAAAAACGTATCCGGTGTGTTCAGACTTTCCTTCAATACCGATGGCGGCAACAGTTACACCGGTGACAACAACACCTATCCCTTCTCCATAGACGGACGCGAGGGCGGCATTGAAGCTCCCGTTTTTGACGGTCAGGTACTGGTGGATTCCGATATGCTCCGTGTCACCCTGGGCGATGCTATCATTGACGATTACAGCCTTGGCTACCAGCTGCTTATTGAGAACAAGACCGACAAGTATATTCTTGTGTCTCCTGACAACACAAGCATTGACGGCTTTATGGAGTATATGAATATGCAGAATGCTTCTCTTGCTCCCGGTGCAAAGTCCGTCAGCGAGCTGCTTGTATACACCAGCAACTCCGAGATCCAGAGCATTGAAGAGTTTGTCAATGTTGTCGGTACCTTCAGAATTTCCACCAACACAGACGGCGGCAACAGCTATACCGGCACCGGCGTGAACTATCCCTTCAGCTTCGGCAACTGATGCCCTTCACCGGATTGCCCCCTGTTCGTCAGCTTCCGTTTCAACAAAAAGCTGTCCGCCGACAGCTGGCATAATTGTTAAAACCGCTGCAGAGTTTTCTGCAGCGGTTTTTTCGTTAATTCCCGTAATTTACCCGAAGGCGCCTTGTCACCGAACCCGAATCTCAAAGCTCAGCGATCTTACTGATTGGCCATTCCGGTTCCGCCGGGCATATAATGCATGTTGAAAATATCACGCATCTCGAAATAGCTGGCATCCTCACGCCAGCCGCCTCCTGTGGAGCCTGCTCCGTCCCATTTGACGAAGTAGCACTCGGTGTCGGGCAGCGCGGATACTATATCCTCTATCTCCTCCTCACTGAGAATGCTGCCGGGATACCAGAGACGCTCCAGATAGTCCATTTCCTTCAGTACGGAGGCGTCAAAGCCCCGGGTAAAGCCTATATTCAGATGGCGCAGCTTCTTGCACTCAAGGAGGGGGGAGATATCCTCAATGGTGTTGTTGAAAAGCTCAAGGTAATAAAGCTCGCTGAGACCGGCGATCGCTGAGATATCTCTGTAGCTGGCCTCCACCAGAATGAGATAGCGCAGCTTGGGCATATTCTCAAGGAAGCTCAGATCCGTATAATACATATGGCCCAGATCCAGCGCAACGAGATCGGTGAGATACTTGATGGGAGCCAGATCATAGTCTCCCAGCTTGGGAGCTACAAGCCCCGGCACATTGGATGCGCAGAAGTATGTTACATCGGTGCGGACATCATAAACGCTGAAATGGAGGGTCCAGACAAAACGCACATCCTCATGGCGGCGGTTTAGAGCGTCCATATCCTCATCGGATATACCGCAGTCGCTCATAATAACCTTTTGCAGTCTGGTGAAGAGGGGAAGCGCTTTTTCTATAAGGGCAGTGTCCTCTATCTTAATGCCGCTGAGGTCGATTTCCGTACTTTCGGTGGAGAAGCTTTTACCGTAAAGATCCACCTCGGCCTTTATCACAGTCTTGGGGCAGCGCTCCGCCACAGCCAGTATCTCCTCGGCGCTGTAGGCGCACTGACGCAGATCCAGAAGCTCCAAAGTACGGAAATCATCCAGCGCATCCAGAAGCTCTCCGAACTTCACCTCCGCTCCGGGGGCCACGCTCTTGTCCAGACATGAAAAGCTCTTTCCGCCAAGAACAACATCATATTCAAAGCTTATATTGGAGTATTTCTCCCTCAGCGCCGCCAGCTCCTCAGGGCTGAACATGGAGGAATCCAGCTGCACATTTCTGAGCTTGGGAAGATAACAAAGCTTATCCATAAGCTCGGCGGCAGTGACGCCGCTGTCTCTTATATCAAGGCTGTCGCCGCCTGCCTGCGCGGAAAGCCCGCCCAGAGTCACGCTGCGGCTTATCCCGCACTCAGGCAGCATTTTCTCTATCGCCAAATAGCTCTCGTGGCTTGAACCCGTAAAGACAAGGGATTCAAGAGCGTCGAAATAGGCGAACATATCCGCGTCCTCAGCCGACACATCACCAAAGCTCAGAGATACGGAGGAGGAATCGTAATGACTGCCGGCTATGGGAATGTTCCAGATAATACGGCACTGGGGGATCATGCTTTTCAAAAGCTCATAGTCCTCGACCGTCATCACAGCGTCACGGAGATCCACCTCCCTGAGCTCCGGCATGAAGGAATAAAGCTCCGCTTTCCCTTTGGAGAAAACGCTCACCTTAACACTCTCGCTGAAATTATCCCAGCTCTCCCCCACGCCTCCCAGAGGCACATCCCAGCGAATGGTGCAGCCGGGGAAGGCGGCAGCAAGGGACTTATAATCCCCGGCATCTATCATATTCCCCCTGAGGTCTATTTCCTCGGGATCCTTCAAGCGGAGAAGCGCGTTGGTATTTTCGATTCCGGAGGATCTGAGATCCACGATCCTTTCCCCGCGGGGGATAAATCCTCCACCTGCAAAAACTACGAAAATACTGCTTACGAGATACAGCGCCGCCAGCACTACAAGCACCGTCACCGCGATAAGCGCAAGGCGGCCCCCAAAGCCGCTTCTTCTCACATGGTTTCCTGAAGCCATTTTATTTCCTCCGCTTTAATCAGCTTAACTACCCCCATTATATAGAAAAGCTCTCCTCTTTTCAACTGCAAGCCATATACAAGAGCCAAAATATATGTTAAAATAATGGCGAATCAAGCCCGCAAAGGAGACTGACAAACAATGCTCGACCAAGCATCAAAAAAGGCTTTCGCAGATCTTGGCTGCAGATATCAGCCCGTGGCCCTTAAATTCTGCTACGCGAGACCGGAGGGCGTACAAAGAGTGGAAGAAGTGCTCTCCTTCTGCCAGTTCGTGAAGCTCTGTCAGGACACAGGCAGAAGCTTTTACATAGACAAGGATAACGACAACTGCTTCGGAAAAATGGTGTTGGGCATGATACCCAAACAGCCCTTTGCCGCCAGCGGACAGGCCGGCATGGACTTCGGAGTGTTCCGCACCCCTGCCCCCAATGCCAAAATCCACAATCTTGCACCAACTCTTGTTGAGGGCAGCGTTAACTATGTGCTTTTTTCCACCGTGGAAAACTGTTGCTTTGAGCCGGATATTGTCATTGCAGTCTGCGACACCGAGCAGGCGGATATAGTCATGCGCGCCACCAGCTACATCTCCGGAGACTTCTGGGAGAGCAAGACAAGCTGCGTGGTCTCCTGCGGCTGGACCTATGTTCACCCCTATCTCACCGGTAAGGTGAACTTCTGCGTCACAGGAATGCACCACGGAATGGCAAGGCGCAAGGTCTATCCCAAGGGTCTGCACATAATTTCCATCCCCTATCAGAAGCTGGACGAGGTATGCACAGCACTGAAGGAAATGCCATGGAAGCTGCCTGCTTTGCAGGACGATGATGAAAGCAGGGCGCTTATGGCCGCCAGAATGGCCCGCTGGGCAGAAATGCAGTCGCAAAACGGTGGAGAAATACCCCCTGCAAGCGTATAAAAATGTAAAAGCGAATAAAAAAGTCAGGGCCGCCCGTACAAGGGAGGCCCTGACCGTTCATATATGAGATTACCGTTCTTTTACACGCACTCCGTGCGCTCTGCGCTGCTCAGACGGTGGAAGATTTTCAGCATATTTATCATCTTCATCACCAGCCTGCCGTCCTCCGGCAGACAGCGGATTATATCCTTGTCACGCTGCAGCTCCAGATATTTTCCGGGGCTGAAGGGCAGGGTGGGAATATTGACTATAGGGATGGATATGGTCACCTGCTCCCCATGCAGCTTTCCCTCCAGAACAAAGCCCCTGCTGTCAAGGCTGAGACGGCCCTCGCCCACATTGGAAAAGCTTCTCTGCCCCTCCGCTATCATGCTTACGCTCACGGGAGTGGAAATGCTGTTTTCCCCCTCCAGAATGCATTTTTCAAGCTCAGAAAGTATAAAGCCGTTCCAGTCGGAAACATAACGCAGTTCTTCGCCCACATCTCCCTCCAGATGGAGGAAACCGTATGAGTCGCTGCGCTGGGCATAGCCGCAGTGGCTGCAATAAATAACACATTTGTCCCGTACGGCCATGGAAAACTCCCGTCCGCAGCTGGGGCATTTATACAGCACATTCTGAAGTCCTTCTATATTGCTGCCGCCCATATAGCTTGCTCGGATGTCCTCCTGCTCCCTGTAAGCGTCATACAAAAGGGCCTCTTCGCAGCGGCGCCTCACCTCGGAGAGCTCCGTGGCCGCCAGTTCCTCCCTATCAAAGAGCTTGTATATATCCAGCTCAGTCCTGCCGGGGCGGAAGCCCCTGGTCCACTTTGGCATAACGAAATAGCTGCCTCTGCTGCGTGCCACATAGACATCCACACCCAGCCACTTCAGGAATTTATATGTGGCCTGAGGTATAGGCGTGCTGACACCGTCCTCGCACATTAGTCCCGCAGGGTATATAACAAGGGGCTCTCCCCGGTCCACAACAGCTTTCATCCTCTTCATATCCGTTACGGAGGACTGGAACTGCTGCTTGGGAATAACTCCTATCTTGTCCATAAAGCCCTTCACAGGCAGGGTTTTATAGAAGGAATAACTTATAACAAAGCTCATGGGTCTTTTCGCAGCACCTATGAGATTAACAAAATCCAGCGCCGCCTGATGGTTGGCGATTACCACAAAAGGCCCCTGAACATTTTTTATCTCGTTTCTCACGATTTTCCTGCGGAAGACAAATACGGACACCAGCCACGCAAGAGCCTGGGTAATGCGGTAATGAATAAGGGAAGGCTTCTTATAAAGCTCTCTTCTCGCCTTTTTCACGGGGAAAAACCCCCTTTCTCTCTTTCTCTTATGCCAGTATATCACAAAAAAGCATTTGTGTGAAGAAAATGTATATATTTTGTCAGGAAAGGAAGCCGCGGCTGAAGACTGTGAATGCGTTTTCCGGAATTTCGCCTGAAGGCGAAGATTCCCGCCCGGCTGATCGTGAGCCAAGTCGGATCGTAGCCATGTCGTTCTGTGAGCCAAGGAGTTGTTTCATACAT
>JAZNZM010000110.1:0-2059 GCA_045594965.1 Oscillospiraceae bacterium
GCCAGAACATCGACGTTATCGACCTCGGTGTTGACGTTGCTCCCGAGAAGTTCGCCGAGACCGCAAAGAACGAGAACTGCGACATCGTCTGCTGCTCCGCTCTTCTGCCCACCACCATGCCCCTCATGGAGAAGGTTGTTGTTGCTCTTAAGGAAGCCGGCGTCCGCGAGAAGGTCACCGTCCTTGTCGGCGGCGCACCTGTAACCCAGGAGTTCTGCGATCAGATCGGTGCTGACATCTACACCGCTGACGGCGCATCCGCTGCAAAGAAGGCTGCTGAGGTTCTCACCGCCTGAGTCAATCTCATATAAAAACTGCCCCCTGCCCTTAAACCGAGGCAGGGGGTATTTTGATTAAAGGGTAATTGGAATGAATAATTACAAAATCACCGTTATTTCCGGAGACAGTGTCCGCACGCTTATGGCCGGAGATGATATAAGTCTCCTTGAAGCCGTTCGCGGAAGCGGAGCACACATAGACGCTCCCTGCGGCGGCAACGGCACCTGCCGCCAGTGCAGGCTCACTGTAAGCGGTCTTTGCCGTGATATGGGCGGCAAAGTGCGCCTTTACGAAGACGAGGAGGCACTGGCCTGCTGCCTTTTCCCTGCAGGGGAGCTCAGAGTGACCACCGAAACCGTCAGCGGCAGTAAGGTGCTCACCGACGAGGTAGATATAATTCCCGGCGGCAATGGTCTCGGTCTCGCTGTGGACATAGGCACCACCACTGTGGCGGCTTATCTCTATGACCTTGAAAGCGGAAAATGCCTTGTCAAAGAGGGCGAAATGAACCGCCAGAGAGCATACGGAAGCGATGTTATTAGCCGCATACGCCACGCCTCCGATGCCGAGGGACTAAGAGAACTCCATGAGCTTATCCGCATACAGATAAGCGAAATGGCAGCCAAAATGTGTCCCGACACAAGCCGCATCAGCTATGTTTCCATACCCGCCAACACTGTTATGCAGCATCTTTTCGCCGGCCTCAGCCCCGAGAGCATTGGCGTTGCCCCATTCACTCCCCTGAGCCTTTTCGGAAAAGAGTATTCCGCCGCCGACTTTATTCCCGGTCTGGCACCCGGTGCAAAGCTTTATCAGTGCCCCGCTGTAGCAGGCTATGTTGGCGGCGACATTACCGCCGGTCTCCTTTCCTCCGGAGTATACGAGAGCGAAAAGAGTGTTTTATTTATAGACATCGGCACCAACGGCGAAATGGCTCTCGGCAGTAAGGAGGGCTTCCTCTGCTGCGCCACCGCTGCCGGTCCTGCCTTTGAGGGTGCGGAGACCGAGTGCGGCTCCCCTGCCCGCGACGGAGCAATTGACACCGTTATGCCCGACCTCAGTTTCCATGTTCTCGGTGACTGCGAGGCAGAGAGCATCTGCGGCAGCGGCATTATCGATGCTGTGGCAGCTTTGCTGTGCAACGAGATTGTGGATGAGACTGGTCGCATGGAGGACGGAGAACGGTATAATCTCAGCGAAAAAGTGTATATCTCCGGTCAGGATATCCGAAAGATACAGCTGGCCAAAGCTGCCATCCGTGCGGGAATCGAAACCCTGATGGCCCGCTCCGGCAAGAGCTACGGCGACATAGACAGTGTTCTTATCGCCGGTGGCTTCGGAGCGTATATGAAAATCAAGAGCGCCTGCGCCATAGGCCTTCTGCCTCCTGAGCTTATGGACAAGACCCGCCATGTGGGCAACAGCGCCGGCAAGGGCGCAGCCATGGCTCTCAGCCCTGAGGGCAGGGCTATGCTTGAAGAAATAAGCAAAAAGTGCCGCTATGAGGAACTTAGTTCCTCCGCTCTGTTCAATGACAAATATATCGAAGCAATGATGTTTGAAGAATGGGAGGATGTACTGTGACCGATTACAAAGCTCTGGCTCATGAGTGCGGCTTTACCACCGCAGAGCCCATGGAACCCAAAAAGCTCAAGTTTCTGACCGATGTGAGAAGTATGTGCTCCGCTGACCGCTGCCAAAGCTACGGCAGGACCTGGTCCTGCCCTCCTGCCTGCGGTGAGCTTGACTACTGGGAAGAGCGCTGCAGCCACTATTCCAA
>JAZNZM010000111.1:0-23443 GCA_045594965.1 Oscillospiraceae bacterium
AACCACTGGCCCAGCCAGTGGTTTTACTATACAAAAAAGGGCATGGCATTTCCGCCATGCCCTTTTTATTCATTGGGCAGCCTGTGTCAACAGCAATGAAGGCTCATATACTGCCCCAAATCTGCATATACTCCAACAGCATATAAGTTTGGAGTGGTCAATGTGAATATGGACATAGAACAGCGCTGCTTGCTGCTTGCCCGGTACATTGTAGAAAACGAAGCCACGGTCCGCAATGCCGCCAAAAAATTCGGAGTCAGCAAATCCACTGTACATAAGGACCTGACCGAAAGGCTCAAAAGCCTGAACAAAACTCTGTATATTCAGGCAAAAGCAGTTCTGGAACAGAACAAAGCCGAACGGCATCTTCGCGGCGGGGAAGCCACAAGGCTGAAATACAAGGGAAAATAAATCTCCTTTCTTGCGCTTTTCGATAAAATGTAGTAATATCATTCCATCAGAAAATGAAAGAATCGGTGGAATTATGAATCTCAAACGCAGAATCCCCCAGTATATTCTGGGCCTTATTTTCATGGCAGTTGGCCTTGTGTTTATCAAGCGTCTGAATATGGGTATATCCCCCATTTCATCTGTGCCCGATGCCATCAGCTCCGTCACCCCTTTCACCCTCGGCAATGTGACCATCGCTTTTCATGTGGTCTGCGTTATCGGTCAGATAATCGTAAACCGCCGCCCTACCGTGCGGATAATACTGACTCTGCCTCTTGCCATAGCCTTTGGTTATCTCATAGACCTCTGCATGCTCATAATTAATTTTTCTGTTTCCAGCTTCTGGATACGCGTTCTCCTTCTGGTGCCCGGTATTGCCGTGTCCGCTCTGGGCGTTGTACTCATTGTTGGAGCCGACCTGATGCTCCCTGCTCCCGATGCCTTTATGCGTACAATAAGCGCCGTGTATAAGCTGCCTCTTTCCCGTGTCAAAACCTGCGGCGATATAATCTGGGTAGCTACCAGCGTTATAATCGATCTCAGCTGCACCGGCACTCTCCACTCCGTTGGCCTCGGCACAGTATGCACAGCTATCTTTGTTGGGCGCTGCATTGGCATTTACAACAAGCACTTCCCCAATTTGAATATGGAGCCTCTGGTGATAAACCGCAAAAGCATCAAATAACAGGCCGCAAGCTCTAAGGCATAATATATGTCTTAGAGCTTTTTTGTCGCTTTTTTATTAATTTTGCAATTAACGAGTCTTTCCCCTTGCTTACATCAGTATAATAGTTTATAATCAGGTGTTATTATGCTCAGAAGATATAGTTTTTTGCAGTATTCTATGTTAGAAATTGCTGATGAAAGAGGAGGAAATTATGGAAAAAAAATCTCGAGGCAAGTTTACAGGCTCCATAGGTTTTGTGCTTGCAGCAGCCGGAAGCGCTGTCGGTCTTGGAAACATCTGGCGTTTTCCCTATCTTGCAGCTAAAGACGGCGGCGGCCTTTTCCTGCTGGTATATCTTGTACTGGTTCTCACCTTCGGCTTCGCTCTGCTGACCTCCGAGGTTGCTATCGGACGCAGAACCGGACAAAGCCCCCTTACTGCCTACAAGGTGTTGAACAAGAATTGGGGCTGGCTTGGCATTATTGCCTGCATCATCCCCATGATGATTATCCCCTATTACAGTGCTATCGGCGGCTGGGTTCTGAAGTACCTTGCCACCTATATAACCTTCAACGGCTCTGACGCCGTTGCTGACGGCTACTTCACCGGCTTCATCACCAGCCAGTGGGGCCCCATGATCTGGTTTATCATCTATCTTGCTGCTACCTCCATTGTTGTTTACAAGGGCGTTAACAGCGGTGTTGAGCGCTTCTCCAAGGTACTCATGCCCATACTGCTTGTGATGATAATCTGCATCTCCGTCTTCTCTCTCACCCTCAGCCATACCGATGCAAACGGCGAAACCCGCACCGGTATTCAGGGCCTTCTGGTTTATGTTGTTCCCAATTTTGAAGGCCTTACCTTCAACAAGTTCATGGTCATCCTCACTGATGCCATGGGTCAGCTCTTCTACTCCATCTCTGTTGCTATGGGCATCATGATCACCTACGGCTCCTATGTTAAGAAAGAGACCAACCTTGTTCAGAGCGTTAACCGCATTGAGTTCTTCGATACTCTGGTAGCCTTCCTCGCCGGTCTCATGATCGTTCCCGCAGTTTACACCTTTATGGGCACCGAGGGTATGTCCGCAGGCCCCAGCCTCATGTTCATCTCTCTGCCCAAGGTATTCGAAGCCATGGGCTTAGCCGGTGATATAGTTGGTATTATCTTCTTCATTACCGTTGCTTTTGCAGCTCTCACCTCCTCCGTCTCCCTTCTTGAGGCCATTGTCTCCAGCCTCATGGACAAGCTGAAATGGGAACGCAGAAAGGCCACCATCGCAGCCACCCTTTTCACTCTGGTTGTGGGACTCATTGTATGCCTCGGCTATAACGTCCTCTACTTCGACCTCACTCTGCCCAACGGCAGCGTCGGGCAGATCCTCGATGTTCTGGACTACATCAGCAACTATGTCCTTATGCCTATCGTTGCCATTGCCACCTGTCTGCTCATCGGTTGGGTGCTCAAGCCCAAGGCCATTATCGACGAGGTTAGTCTCGGCGGTCACAAATTTGCCCGTGCAGGACTCTACTCCGTAATGGTTAAGGTCATCGCTCCCGTCCTGCTGCTCATTCTTCTGCTTCAGGCTCTTGGTGTGCTCAGATTCTAAAAACACTGAATATACGAAAACAGCACTGTTTATTACCAACAGTGCTGTTTTTTTTACTTATCTGCTGCGATGATGGCGCGGTATATGTCATCTTCACTTATCTCAAAGGGCATGTTCTTCATAGGGGGCGCGGCAGCAGCTTCCTTTGCCACAAGACGAAGCTCCTCCTCGCTGAGATCCTCAAGACCAAGCTCCTCAAGATTTACAGAAAGCCCTACCTTTTTCATGAAGTCCCTTAGACTATCCTTTTCCTCCTCCGCAGCCTTTTCCAGCTCCAGCTGAATAAGCACTCCGAAGCCCACAAGTTCTCCGTGGAGTATTCCGCTGCAGCGCGGCAGCACTGAAAAACCCTCGTTCACTGCGTGAGCAGCGGCAACTCCGCCGTTTTCAAAGCCGTATCCCGAGAGGAAGCTCGCCGCGTGAATCACCTGTTCAAGAGCATAGCTTATTTCTCCCCGGCCTGCGTCCTCCACGGCCTTTGGTCCAAATTCCAGCATAATGTCATAGCAGAGGCGGCTCATGGCAAGGGCTGTGCGTGTGGAAATATTACCGGAGTTTTCGTCCTGTTCCCTTTGGACATTGGCTCTTGCCTCAAAGTAGGTTGCGATAGCGTCACCGATTCCTGCGCTGAGAAAACGTGTTGGTGCGGCCGCAATTATCTCAGTATCCATAAGCACAAGATCCGGGTTGCGACTAACTGTTCTCACTTCAACGGTCTTGCCATTTTCATCGTGTATAACAGCCACGGCCGAGCACGGAGCATCGTTGGACGCAGTGGTGGGAACTATTATCAGGGCACAGCCCACATTATCCGCAGCCGCTCTTGCGGTATCCAGCACACGGCCACCGCCAAGGCCAATCACCACAGCAGCCTCCGCATCAACAGCAGCCTTTGCCACACGCTCTATCTCTTCGTAATTTGCGTCACCGGAAAAAATACATATTTCATAGGGACACTTTGCATCACAGAAGCTTTCCCGGATCACATCTCCGAAGCGCAGCTCTCCGCCGCTGCTTATAAGCACAAGGGCTTTTCCCCCAAGCTTGCGGGCATAGCCCCCCACTTCCTTAATCAGCCCCTTGTCCTGTATGTATTTCAGAGGCCCCTGCAGGGATATTCTCATAGCTTTTCTCCTTTTTAATATCCGGGCAGCTTCTCTCCGGAGCCTGCTGCCACAGGAATACCGTATTGCTCTGCCAGCATGTCCCTTATGCCCAGAAGGTTTTTCTCCCATTCCTCCCTCTCGGGAGCCTGATAGTCCCCCATGGGATAGGCTCTGCCAAGGCTATCGTATTTCTCCGTTCCCATTTTTCTGTAGGGCAGGAGCTGATACTGAACAAGGGAGTCTCCAAGCTTTTCTTTAATAAAAGCACCTATTGCAAGCATATTCTCCTCATCATCGTTCCATCCGGGGATAATCGGAGTTCTTATTACAAGAGGCACTCCGGCCCCGGCCACCCTGAGAATATTCTCCAGAATAAGTTCGTTTGGAACACCGGTGATTTCTTTATGCCGGGCTGAGTCCATAAACTTTATATCCGCAATAAAAAGATCCGTAAAGGGCAGCACCGCCTCAAGATGTGCAGGAGGTACAAATAAGGCGCTTTCCACGCAGGTATGGATGTCCGCTTTTTTGCACGCTTCAAGAAGCAGGGCAGCAAAATCCCACTGCATAAGCACCTCGCCCCCCGAGAGGGTGACACCGCCGCCGCTGCGTTCAAAGAAGCTGCGGTCACGCTCCAGCAGCTTCATTATCTCAGGAACGCTCATTTTCCTGCCCCAGACAATTATCCCCTCGCCCGGACACTCATCTGCGCAGCGAAGGCACCGGGCGCAGGCTGAAGCCATATCCGCTCTCAAAATATATCCATTTTCGTCAAAGCTCAGGGGCTTACCCTCAAGGGGACAGGCTTCAAGGCAGCTGCCGCATACATCCCGTCCAAGGCATTTGGAGGGATATATCCCAAGCTCAGGCCCCATATTCATGCCCTCTGGATTCGAGCACCATGGGCAGCTTATGGGACAGCCCTTGAAAAACAGCTCCGTGC
Organism: Oscillospiraceae bacterium; assembly: GCA_045594965.1. Lineage (GTDB taxonomy): Bacteria > Bacillota > Clostridia > Oscillospirales > Oscillospiraceae > SIG459. Next base: position 4,776 of record JAZNZM010000111.1, read on the forward strand.
GTATACCGGGACCGTCATGGATGGTATAGCCCTGAATATTATAGATAAGTCCGCAAGGCTCACCCTTGTTGTTATAGTACATTCTGTTTCTCCCTTTTATCAGTCAAAGGACAGGCTGGTGCGGCCTATGATATCGTCCTGAAGCTGCTTGTTAAGCTCCACAAAATAGGCACTGTAGCCCGCAACACGCACAAGAAGGTCTCTGTAGTCCTCCGGATTTTTCTGGGCAGCCAGCAATGTCTCCTGACTTGTAACGGAGAACTGACTGTGCATACCCCTGCGGTGGACATATTCCTCTATGAGAGATATGAAATTATCCCGTCCAGTGTCTCCTGCCAGCGCGGAGGGAGAGAATTTCCAGTTGAGCAAAGTGCCGTTGGTGGCTCTTGCATGGTCAAGCTTGGTGACAGAACGGCAGATTGCGGTGGGGCCGCATACGTCATGGCTGCCCCAATGGGTGTGCACTGCTCCCATGCAGTCGGACAGAGGCTCAAAGGCCACCCTTCCCTCGATGGAGGCCCACTGGTTTACGCCGTGGGCAACATTTACCGTTACGGAGTAGCAGCCCGGCTGGAAAAAGCCTCCGTGGGCATTTGGCCTATGCTCAATATGCTTGCAATAGGTGTCCATGGCAAACTTGGTGAGGGAATCCGCGTAGTCGTCATCATTGCCATAATGGTGTATTTTCCTGCTGTTTACAAGGGCATAGAGCTTCTCGTGGCCCTGCCAGTTATCCTCTGCGGCCTGAATAAGCTCAGCACCTGTAATGCGCTTTTCATCAAAAACGAGCTGCTTTATGGTGCTGAGACCGTCGCCTGTTGTGCCGATGCCAACACCCTGAGGGCCTGTGAAATTATACTTTGTTCCGCCCTTTGTAACATCCATTCCCTTATCCACGCAGCCATACATAAGAGTGGACAGGAAGGGCAGAGGCCGCACATTCTGGTGGGCGATGCTGACAGCATTCAGGACTGCCACGATTTTATCGCACCAGTATTCCATCTGCTTATCATAGCTTTCAAGAACCTGCTCAAAATCCGTCATTACGCGAAGATCACCGGTCTGAGGCCCAAGGCGCAGACCAAGCTTTCCGCACTTTTCCCAACGGGGACAGCTTTCGCCGCAGTGGAAGCAGCGGCCATCATTTATGGCAAGCTCCAGCACCTTTGCCATATTCATGTGCCCGGCGTCATGCCAGCCATAGGTCCTGCCTGAGACATCCGGCTCGACGCAGCCCACCACCTGATAATCCAGTGCTTCCTCACGGCTTATGCCGGAGGACATCATGCTGTCCACAGTGACCTCATCGTTGAATATCTTGGGTTCTCCCGTTCCAAGGCGTATAACATTGGCGGTTTTTATCTTCAGCTCACGGGGTGTGTTGTCGTGGAGGCGCACGGCAAGCCACGGATTCGGTATGCGAACATGGGCCGCTGCGTCCAGGCACATGAAGGTGAGCTCATTGGTGCCGTCCGTGCCGTCGCTCTTAAGTCCGCCCAGAGTGAGGGCAGGGCCGCCTATGCCGCCGTTGCCGAAGGTCTTAATGAGTATATGACTTCTGAGCTTGTTGAGATCCCAGATTTTTATGTAGAAATTCTCTATAAGCTCCTGCATCTCTTCCCTTGTGGCTCTGCCGCTTTCAACATCCTTTTTATAGAAAGGATACATATACTGGTCAAAGCGTCCGTAGCTCACAGAGTGGCCATTGCACTCGATAAGTATCATGCAATTGGCAAGATGGACAAGCTGCAAAGCCTCCCGAAAAGATCGGGGCGGCTCCGTCGCTATGTGGCAGCAGGTTTCCGCCATTTGACTCAGCTCTGCCCTGCGGACACTGTCAGCGGCAGCAGCGGATTTTTCGTGAAGCAGCCGGGCGTAGCGGCGAATATGGTTTATTGCGCCTTCGTTGGATATCAGGGCAGCACGGAGAAAATCACGCTTTTTCAAATCATCGGGGAGACACAGGTTCAGTTCCGAAAGCCGTGTCTCAATCTCCCTGCGTATGCCTCCAAAGCCCATTCCCAGCAGTCTGTCATAATCCAGTCCAAGATGTCCCGCGCCACAGAAAATATAGGCATCAGCAAAAAATACGCCCTTGCCCGCGTGAGCCCCCTTCAGCTCCTCGTCGGTCAGCAGAGAGTTGGTATAGTCCTCCACACACTTATGCCGCCAGAAGCCCTCTATGGCCTCAAGCCGCTTCTGAGTGTCCTCGGTATAGGAGAAATAGTCATGGGTGCGTTCATCGCTGTAGTCCATGAGTCCGTCCCGCATCTCGTCGCACACCCAGTCTATTCCGAACTCCGGGTGAACAGGAGCGCCCTTTTTGTCGCAGCCCAGACCGCCTACTATAAGCTCCTCGTCATATACAAAGATTGGGGTATTCTCCAGCACATTCTTAATACCGTAGGCGCAGCGTATCTCCTGAGACTCTCCGGGGTGCTGCAGATAGGCCTCCGTGACAAGCTCCGCTCTGTCCGGGGATACAAAGCCGTTCGTTGTTCTGGCTGTTACCTTCAGGATATTGTTTATGCGCTCAAAGGGGGATGGATTGGGAGTATTGCCCGAAATACCGACGCCCCACTCTCTGTCATAGGGTTCAACGGCCAGCGGAGCCACATCAACCTCGTTCGCTCTGGCATAAACATCCTTATTTTTCAGATTCATTTCGCTTGTAAGAGCCATTTTGCTTCCTCCATAAATCTATTCCGCCACAAGTCAAAATCATTGGTAATTATTCACAAATATCAGCTTTTACCCATTCTGATATTACCGCAAATACGCACAAAAATCCAGACTTATTTGTTGATTATTTCTCAATGCTGTAATAAACTTGTTTATAGAACATCAATATTTTCAGGAGGACAGGCAATGATCATCACAGATACTCGCCCTCTGCCCATAGAGCCTGTGGACAAGGTTTGGGGCATAGGCGTTTCCGGCATTGAAAATCCCTCCCCCTTCCCCCGTGTTAACACCCTTCTGCGCTGGACAAAGGCTCGGGACTCCACCGCCGATTCCCAGCGCGCCATGATCGTTACTAAAGGCTATAAAAAATATTCCATGTACCCTGCCAACATAATGTGGGGTCTCATTCTTAGGGATATTTTCACCACAGTAGACATACATATCTGGCCCGGCGAGCTTATCGTGGGCGAGCTGGCAGCAGAGCCCTGCGGTGCTCCCATTTATCCCGAGTTTTCCTACGACTGGCTTTGCCGGGAGTTTGAGAACAATGTTATGGAGGCTCGCACCAATGACCGTTATGTCATAAGTGATAAGGTTAAGCGGGACATTCTCAGCGCAGAGGACTTCTGGAAAAACCGCACTCTTGGCGAAGCCTGGGAGGCCTCCCTTTCCTCACAGGAGAAGGCCCATTCCCACATTGAAAAGGCCATCAACCGCTCCGGTTTGTATGTATACGCCGGAGTTGGCCATGTCTGTGCCCACTACGAAAAGCTCTTCCGGCTTGGCTTCGGCGGTTTGAAAGAGCTTGTTGAGAAAAAGCTTATGGAAACGGATTGCTCCGATCCAAAGGATGTCAGCCGCCGGGAGTTCTATCAGGCGGAGCTCTATGCCCTCGAGGGCGCCAGCGCCTATATCCGCCGCTACGGGGATCTGGCAAAAAAAATGGCGGATGAGGAAGCCGACCCCAAGCGCAGGGCAGAGCTTCTTCGCATTGCCTCCAACTGCCATCAGGTGTCCGAGGGAGTCCCCCGTGACTTCTGGGAAGCTCTGCAGCTTTACCACATAGCCACCAACATGATTATTATTGAGTCCAACGGCCACTCCGTGAGCTACGGACGCTTTGACAAGCTCTTCTCCCCCTTCTATGACAGGGATACATCTGAGGGAACTCTTTGTCGGGAACAGATTCAGGAGCTTATAGAGTGCTTCTTCGTTAAGATGCACCAGCTTCGCAAAATTCGCGATACCTACGCCATCACCTTTTCCAGCGGCACCATCATGGGCGGCACCGCTCTCGATGTGGGCGGTGTGGACCAGCAGGGAAGGGACATCACAAACGATCTCAGCTACATGGTGCTGGATGCCCATGCCCACACCCGCATACCGAATCCATGGATGGGCGTTCGTCTGCACGAGGGTTCTCCGACTGACTTCAAAAAGAAGGTATGCAATGTTATCCGCATAGGCACCGGCGAGCCAAAGGTTTTCAACGATGCTCCCTATATCCGCTCCATGCTTTCCTACGGCAAAAGCCTTGAGGAAGCCCGCGACTTTGTGGGCGTCGGCTGTGTTGAGCCCGCCGTCCCCGGAAAGACCTACGGAATGCATGACGCAGGAAGCCTGAACATGGCCATGGTACTGCTTATGGCCATAAACGGCGGACGCTGCATAGACTGTTCCTCCTCTTGTCCCCGTTGGGAAAAGTGCGGCGGCAAGGGTGAAGGCCTTTCCATAAACACAGGCTCGCTGGAGTCCTTCAAGAGCTTTGACGAGGTTTTGGAGAGCTATGACAGACAGATGAAGCACTGCTGCGATATTATGGTTGCCTCCATCAACAAGATGGACCTTGCCCACCAGAGGCTCAAGCCCCTGCCTTATCTCTCCCTCCTCATAGATGACTGCATTGAAAAGGGACAGGATGTCTCCTGCGGCGGCGCCCACTATAATCACACGGGCCCTCAGGCCGTGGGTATAGGCACCGCGGCTGACTCTCTGGCAGCCATAAAGCAGCTGGTGTTTGACGAGAAAAAACTCAGCGGCAGCGAATTACTGCAGGCTCTCCGTGACAACTGGAAAGGCCATGAAAGGCTCTACGCCCTTGTAAACAGCCCTAAAATGCATCAGTACGGCAATGACGACGACTATGCCGATGCTCTTGCCAAATTCGCCATTGAGAGCTATTGCAGGCATATCGAGCACAGACCCGACGCCCGCGGCGGCGAGTATATGCCCGGTGTTTACTCCGTAACCGCCAATGTGCAGCACGGCAAGAGCACCCCTGCCACTCCCGACGGACGCACGGCAGGTGAGCCCATCTCCGACTGCATGGGTCCTGTACACACCCAGCGCTGCAGCCACGACCACTCCGGTCCCACGGCCATTGCCAATTCCGTGGCAAAAATAGACCACGCGCGCATAGGCAACGGAGTTATCCTCAACTGGAAATTCTCCCCCGGCGCGGTTTCCGGAGAAACCGGAAGAGAAAATCTCACAAGCCTAATCGATGTTTTCTTCGGGAAGCAGGGCATGCAGAGCCAGTTTGCCATTGTTGGCCGTGATACTCTCATCTGCGCCCAGAAAAAACCCGAGGACTATAAAGACCTGCTTGTGCGAATTGCGGGCTACAGTGCCTATTTCGTGGAGCTCAGCAAGGAGCTTCAGAACGATCTCATCGGGCGTACGGAGCTATCCTTTGACTAAAGCGACTATATAAACTTATCCCCCTTCGGTTCTTTTCAAAACGAACCGAAGGGGGATAAGCTTTTTACTTTGATTTATACTCAGGGCATTTATACCTTCTCTTGCCTATACTGGCCTTGCCGTGTTCTATGGCCTCTGTGGGGCAATAGCAGATGCAGGCCATGCAGTGTGTGCATTTGTCTCCCCATATTACCTTGCCCTCAGAAAGGCTTATATTGTTCAAAGGGCAGAGCTCGGCGCACCTGCCGCATAAAACACACTTGTCCGTTGTGTAAAACTTTTTGGCATTCACAAAGCCTTTATAGAAGCCATTGTTCACAGGGCCGGACAGGAATTTATTTTTTATACCGCCCTTATTCGGTGGGAAAGCCTCACCCTTTGCAATAAGCTCCGCGCGCTTTTCAAGGCGGTGGGCTGCTATTTTCACTATGCGCCCGCTTGTCTCCTCGTCTGGAACTGAAAACATGGCAACATAGTTTTCCGGCATGACCGCAGGGTGGGTACCCATATAGCTGAAGCCCTTCTCCTCACAAAGCTCGCGCATATACTCCCCTGCCGCGCCTATATCGCCACCGCAGGTGATGACAAAATATGCCTCGCGGCTGCCTGAAAAGCTGCCGGATTTAATGAAGTCCACGAAAACATGAGCCATCTGCCATGCGTAGACAGGTCCCACGAAAACCCACGGCTTTTCACTTATGAGCTCCGCTGCAATGCCGTTTTTGATAAAGGGACGGGAATCCATAAGCTCATCACCAAGCTTGTGGGCAAGAAGCTCGGCGCAGTAGCGGCTGTTGCCTGTACCTGTAAAATATACTACCATCTTCCTTCCCCCTCAGATAAGTATTCCATTGGTATGGTCTATCTCGTGCTGGATTATCTGGGCGGTGTAGCCCGTATAGGTTCTCACGCGGCGCTCCAGCTTCAGCGTTTCATACTCCACCTTTATGGACTTATAGCGTCTGGTGGGTCTCACTCCCGGCAGAGAAAGGCAGCCCTCCTCTGTATCGTAGGGGCCGGAAAACTTAAGTATTTTAGGGTTTAGCATAACCGTGTAGCTGCCCTCATCATTGAAGGCTATGATGCGCTTGCTTACACCTATCATATTTGCCGCCATGCCCACGCAGCCCTCCGCGTTGGCAATGAGGGTCTCCAAAAGGTCCTGTGCCACCGATATATCCGCAGCCGTGGCGGAGACAGACTTCTGTGCAAGGAATATTGGGTCTTTCATAATTTCCCGTACCAAATTTCTCACCTCGATGTAATTCTTTATTTCATTGTACTACATCGGCACGGGGATATAAAGACTTTTTTCAGGCAGCAGCCTTCAGCGCGCTGCGGAACATAGCCCCCCGAAGCTGAGGTATGGAGCTATACTGCTCAGCCAGAAGCTCTGCACTGTCCTGACTTATGTAAACTCCCCATTCAATGCAGACGGCTGCTGCATAGTTCTTGCGGCATTCCGTGTCAGGGTAGCTCAGCTCCACAGACATGGCCGGAAACTGCTCCCTCAGAGCATAAAGCTCAGGGAAGCTCTCCAGGGAGCTGCCGCTGCTGAGGACTACAGAGCAGCCGGAGCTGATAAGAGCTTCAAATAGCTGCATAAAAATATTCTGCATGGGTTCTTTTCCCAGAAGAAGGTCTATATCCTCCACCACCAAAAGCTTCAGTGCACTGCGGCGTCGGACCAGCTCCGCCACACTGCCCGTACAGAGAGCCGCCATGAGCTCATCGCAAAGGGCTTTTCCGGAGGTTATAAGGGCAGGAAGCTCTCTGTGGGCAAGCCTGAAGTCCCTGAAAAAGCCACGGAGAAGGTGGCTCTTTCCGCAGCCGGAAGGTCCCCAGATATACAAAAGCTCCCCATCTTCTCTTTTGCCAATGTCCATAAGAGCGTCCACCGCGCAAAGGGCATTACCGCCGTCAAAATAAAAATCGTCCGCGCCGCAGTCAAAGCGGAGGGCATACTGAGCAAATCCCAAATCTCTTTTCATCATAGCCGCACAGCCTCCATTTCTTCTTTATGACTATAGTTTAAACCATTAATTGTCCAATAAAATGTACACATGTATTTTTTATGTTGGTACGGAAAAGCTATATCAAAAAGGAAAGAGGGTAAATGAAGTGAGCAAACGTTTGGGAAAGCAGACTGTCCGCCTTGAAGTTCCCCCTGTGATCGTGGCAGAAGCTGCAGTTGTTGGCAAAAAAGAGGGAGAAGGGCCTTTGAGCGGGCGCTTTGACTATGTGTGTACAGATCAATATTTTGGAGAAAAAAGCTGGGAAAAGGCAGAGAGTACCATGCTTCGCCTTTGTTTTGACACCCTCCTTAAAAAATCCGGGGCGAAGGCCGGGGATATACAGTATCTTCTGGCAGGGGATCTTATGAACCAGTGCACCGCCTCCTCATTCGCCGTGAAGGATCTGGGTATTCCCTTCTTCGGTCTGTACGGAGCCTGCTCAACCATGGGAGAGAGTCTGAGTCTGGGCGCTCTGCTTATAGACGGAGGCTTTGCAGAAAGGGTATGCGCCATGACAAGCTCCCATTTCTGCTCGGCAGAAAGGCAGTTTCGTCTGCCCCTTGAGTACGGCGGCCAGCGAAGTCCCACTGCCCAGTGGACGGCCACTGCCTCCGGTGCGGCACTGCTGGCACGGGAGGGTTTCGGCCCGAGGGTCACCCATATTACCACCGGCAAAATCGTGGACGCAGGCATAACGGACAGCAGCAACATGGGCGCAGCCATGGCTCCTGCCGCACTGGACAGCCTTATTGCCCATTTCAGAGATACCTGCCGGGAACCAACATACTACGACGCAATCATCACAGGAGATCTGGGCAGCTTTGGACACAGCATACTCTCAGAGCTTCTTGAAAACGAAAGCTTCAAAATGCCCAAGGTTTTCACCGACTGCGGAAAGCTGATTTACAATATCGAGGCGCAGGATGCCCACTGCGGCGGCTCCGGCTGTGGCTGCGCTGCCAGCGTTCTCTGCGGGCATATTCTGAAATGCATGAGCGAAGGGCTTTGGAACAGGGTGCTTTTCGCTCCCACAGGGGCTCTTATGAGCCCCGTAAGTTCCATGCAGGGAGAAAGCATACCGGGCATCTGTCATGTTCTTGCCATAGAAAATGAAGAGGAGGGGCGCTGAATGGACACACTATACACCTATCTGAAGGCCTTTGCCGTAGGAGGAGCCTTCTGTCTTATAGCCCAGATACTCATAGACCGCACCCGTCTTACTCCGGCGCGGATACTGACCATTTACGTTGTGGCAGGGGTGGTGCTTGGAGCCATCGGTGTTTATGAGCCCCTTGCCAAATGGGCAGGGGCGGGAGCCACTGTTCCCCTCACGGGCTTCGGCAACACCCTTGCAAAAGGCGTTCGGGAGGCCGTGGGGGAAAAGGGACTCATAGGCATATTCACCGGAGGCTTCACCTCCTCCGCAGCAGGTATATGCGCCGCCCTGCTCTTCGGCTTTCTTGTTGCTCTGTTTTTCAAAGCGAAGGAAAAAAGATAGAGGGAGCACCCCATTATCTGAGGTGCTCCCATTATAGGTGCAGGAGAATTAATTATTGCTTGATAACCCATCCGTTAACCAGCTTGTAAGCAGGGAATTTATCCTTATTTATCTCCACGTCCAGATATTCTATTGACAAATCCATGTACTTCAGCTTTGTGGCGCCAAAGGCCCTGTCTGCAAGTTTGTCATAATGGCTCACAGGATCATGGATGTCTTCCCCTGTAACAAGATTTGTCACTGTCACATATGTATCCAGTTTTTCCTGCATGTAGCTGTTCAGAGCCTTGTAGGTAATGAAGGTTACAATACACAGCTGACCGGAACTGTTAAGGTATGTTCCCGCACGCATTTCCACAAGTTTGAAACTATCCGGGTATTTAAGCTTTGCCTTCAGCCCGGTATAGTCTCCATGGAGATAACCGGAAGGATCATTGTCCGTGGGAGCGATGGTAAATACAGCCTTGACATCGCCGCAGCTTGCCACTATCTGAGCATTGCCGCCTTTTTTGATGCTGACCCTTCCGTTTTCGTCCACCGTCGCTACGCTGGTGTTTGTAGACGACCAGTTCAGCTCAGTTCCGGATGCATGGCGAGGAAAGACTGTTGCTGTCAGGTTCATCTCGCTGCCGCCGTAAATATAGTCTGCCACAGCAACGTAAGTCTTGTCCAACGCAATTCCGCTCAGTTTTGTAACCGGGGAATCTTCATAGTAACGATGGAGGAATGTTACCGTCTGCCCTCTGGTACATCCCGCATCGGGTGAAAACTGCCCATTGCCCGTACCGGTGGCAAAGCCCTCATTGACAGCCCAGAGAACAGCATCATAGTAGAAATCATTTTTGCCGGCCACATCCTTGAAGGGGCTTGGAACATCCACTGTATTCTCTCCGGCAAGTCTCCACAGGAAGGTGACAAACTGACTCCTCTTCACGGTGGCATTGGGTGAGAATGTATTTGCAGACGTGCCGGTTGTAATGCCGTTTTCAGACGCCCAAAGAACGGCATCATAATAATATGCTTTGTCGCTGACATCGCTGAATGGATTCTCGGTGCTTCTGGGGCTGGGTTCACCCGCGGCTCTCCAAAGGAATGTGACAACCTGTGCACGGGTGCAGGTGGCATTCGGCGCAAAGGCTGATTCGCTCATACCGGTGGTGACATCGCTTCCCAATGCCCACATTACAGGCTCGTAGTAATAGTCCTCCGCCTTAACATCCGCGAAGGGATTATCCGAGGGATTGGGGGTGGGTTTGTGTGTGGGTTCCGGTTCAGGCTCCGGTTCAGGCTCAGGCTCGGGCTCGGGCTCGGGCTCAGGCTCAGGCTCGGGCTCGGGCTCGGGCTCAGGCTCAGGCTCAGGCTCAGGCTCGGGCTCGGGCTCAGGTTCGGGCTCAGGTTCGGGTTCGGGTTCAGGCTCAGGCTCGGGCTCGGGTTCAGGCTCAGGCTCGGGAATTGGCAGGAAATTTACAAAGCCGATCTCACCGAAACTAAACTGAAGATAATTTTCAAGGAAGTAATCCCATGCGGGCACCGCATCCGCCAGAATATCGTTGCAGATGCTGTTGTAATTAGATGGGGTATTGATTCCGTCGGTGATTTTCTTAAAGGAGAGCTTGTCCCCTTCCTTATATTCGGAAGCGCTGAAAGCCGCCTTGCCGTCGAATGTCACAAGAGGAATTGTATTTTGGGAAAGCACATTCACATATACGATCTTTCCAACCACCTCCATAGAGCTAATGTCTATGTCAAAAAAGGCAGAGCAGTTATAGGAGCCCATTTTGCGCTCATCAATCAGACGGATTTTGTTGTCTCTGTCAAAATATATGGCGCTTACCGTGTGACTGACTCCGTCCACATAGAAAGTCTTTGATACTTTCATGTAGCCTGCGTTGTTTTTGCTTCCCTTGCTAAGTATGTAGTCCCGCAGCATGGGAAGAACATTCACGCTGATTTCCGGCTTTGGTGTGGACTCGGGAGTGGGCGTGGGAGTAGGCGTGGGAGTAGGCGTGGGCGTGGGAGTAGGCGTGGGTACAGGTTCGGGGTCCGGGGCGGGAGGAATATCGATTATATCCGCCTTTCCGCAGCGGACACAGGCCCCGCGCACATATTCATGTCCAAGAGGCTCGGTATAGTCGCCCTCATAGCCGTCACCACAGCGGCTGCAGGTATAGGTGGTATGACCACCATTTTTGCAGTCAGGCTCTGTTACCGTCCCGGTATAATCATGGCCAAGAGCTTCACCATAGTCCTCCTCATAGCTGTGGCCGCAGCGGACGCAGGTATAACTGGCACGACCGTCGTTTACGCAGTCAGGCTCTGTTATTTCCTCGGCATAATCATGGCCAAGAAGCTCGGTATCGTCACCCTTATAGCTATGGCCGCAGCGGACGCAGGTATAGACGGTGTAACCGTTGTTTTCGCAGTCGGCCTCTGTTACTTCCGCTGCGTAATCATGGCCCAGAGCTTCGGTGTAACTGCCCTCATAGCTATCACCGCAGCGGCTACAGGTATAGGTAGTGTAGCCGCCGTTCTCACAATCGGGCTGCACTATCTCCTCTGCATAATCATGGCCCAGAGGGAAGACATAACTTTCCTCATAGTAGTGACCGCAGCGGGTACATGTGTAAGTGGTAGCGCCTATATCTTCGCAGCCGGCTTCTATTATTTCCTGGATATAGTCATGGCCCAGAGCAGGGGTATATTCATCCGCGAAGCTGTCGCCGCAGGCAGTGCAGGTATAAGTGGTGTATCCCTCATCCTCGCAGCCCGCTTGAGTAACAGAGGTCTCATAGCTGCACTCGCCTGTTGCCGCTATGCTGTCGTAAAAATAATAGTCGCATTCGGTGCAGTAACGCTTAAGACTGCCTCCGTTTTTACAGGTAAAAAACTGTATTTCATCCTTAAACTTATGCTCTGCCATGGGTCCGCTTTGGGACTCATAAGTAAATTCGCAGTGCTTACAGCTGTATTCGCTGCGCTCATACTGAGTACATGTGGACTCAACAGTTATTCTGTTGAGTGTGTATTCATGAACATGGCTCACTTCGTCGGCCACCCAGTTTATGGTGCCGCGGTAGTTTTGAAAAACATCTGCCGTCCAGTTTTTATTATCGGCAGGATAATGGACATTGGCAATAAGGTCATTGAAGCAATGTCCGTCAAACAGCGGCGGATCCCCCATAAAGGTGAGATCCTTTGTTCTGTCTTTGGAGCTGTCGAAGTATCCGGAAATTGCACCCGAAGCCAAATACTTCACGCTGGCAGGAAATGTGAATGTCAGCAGGGACGCACAGCCGGCAAAGCTTTCTGCGCCTATGCTTTCCACTCCGCTTGAAAAATCAAATTCCACAAGATTTTGGCAGCCATGAAAAGCATAATCGCCAATAGATTTTACCCCAGGATGCAGGGTGACAGTTTCTATGCTCATATTGCAGAAAAATGCCCAGTCCGGAATTTCCGTAACGCTTTCCGGAACAACAATGTTACTTATAAGCTTATTGCCTACGTATATATTGTCCGCCCGGTAATTCAGGGGATAAAGCGCGCTGAATTTAAAATAGCTCTCAACGGACTCAACATAAATGTTCTCAACAGACGAACTTGTGAGAGCGCCGTTCCCCAGATATTCAAGACTGTCGGGCACAGAAAGCTCCTTCAGCTCCCTTAACTCATAAAAAGCATAATCACAAACAGAAGTGATCCCGGGCTCAATTACGATTTTTCTGATAGCGGTGCGGTACTTCTCATTCCAGGGAGCAGTCTCAATCTCACCAATGCCGCTGACGGTGAGAGTGCCCGATGTGCGGAGAGTCCAGCTTGTATTTGCGCCGCAGGAACCGCTGTCCACAACATCAGAAGCTACGGCGCTTATGGGAACAAGCCCCAGAAGCACTGCCATGCAGACCGCAAAAATCACTGTCTTTTCAAATATCTTTCTCATTCCACACTCTCCCAAACTATCTTATTATACCCTTGATAAAGGGGCTGTCTGCGCCTCTTTCAGCAGAAAACTCATAGCAGTTCAGAAGCATTTCAGCCGCCTGCTTCGCCTTTTCAAGGCTTGAGGCGTGGATGGTGGCGAGGCTTTCGCCCTCTGCCACAAAGTCCCCCGTCTTTTTATGGAGCACAAGGCCAACACCAAGGTCAATGACGCTCTCCTTGGTTACTCTGCCGCCGCCCAAATGGAGGCTCACAAGACCGATTCCGTCAGCCTGCATGCTCTTTACATAGCCGCTCTCGGCGCTGAGAGCTTCATACTTCACAGGAGCTTCAGGCAGCAGAGAAGTATCCCAGACCGCAGCAGGATCTCCGCCCTGTGCCTCCACAAATTCGGCAAGCTTACGAAGGGCGCTGCCGTCATCAATGGAGCGCTGAAGCATTTCCTTTGCCCGCTCCTCTGTTTCGGCTATACCGCCTTCAAGGAGGATATTGGCGCCTATTGTGAGACACAGCTCCACAAGATCGCCCTTGACCTCGCCTCTCAGAGCGGCAATAGCCTCTTTCACTTCAAGGGCATTGCCCACACAGCAGCCAAGGGGAGAATCCATATCTGTCATTACCGCTACAGTCTTTCTGCCTGCTGCCTTGCCGACTTCAACCATCTCAGTGGCAAGAAGACGGGCATCCTCAACAGTTTTCATAAAGCCGCCGCTTCCGACCTTGACATCAAGAATAATTATATCCGCACCTGCAGCCAGCTTCTTGCTCATAATAGAGCTGACGATGAGGCCGCGTACGGCCACAGTAGCGGTTACATCGCGGAGGGCATAGAGCTTTTTATCCGCAGGCACAACATCCGCTGTCTGGGCTGCAATGGCAAAGCCAACGCTGTTGACATTCTCAAAAAACTTCTCAGTGCTCATATCGCAGGAAAAGCCGGGGAAGGATTCAAGCTTATCAATGGTTCCTCCCGTATGTCCAAGACCCCGACCGCTCATTTTTGCCATCTTCACACCCTGAGCCGCAACCATGGGGCACAATACAAGGCTGGTCTTGTCGCCCACGCCGCCGGTGGAGTGCTTGTCGGCCTTGACGCCGGATATGGCTGAAAGGTCAATGGTGTCACCGGAGTGCATCATTGCCATGGTCATATTCACAGTTTCCTCCTTGTTGAGGCCACGGAAATACATAGCCATGAGCATTGCGCTCATCTGATAATCGGGAATTTCACCCCCGGTATAGCCTTCGATCATGAAGTCTATTTCTTCCTTATTCAAAACACCGCCGTCACGTTTTTTTGCTATAAGCTCGGTCATCAGCATATGGCTCACCCCGTAAATTCCTTAGTATGCGGCTATACCGCCAGTTTGATTATAGTATGTCCACAGACTGTTTGTCAATGTTTCAAGCTCTAATCTTCTTTTGTTATGTAAACCAGATACTCCTTCCCGTCTATGATCCTCGGCTGGCCCGGAAAGTCTTTTGGCACACGCTCATCCTCCGGAGGCAGAGCCACCATTTCCCGCTCGCCTTCCCGGCTCACAAGGGCCCCATCCGTTGTGGCATACCAGAATGTATCGTCAGAGTTTTCTCTCTTTTCACAGGGTTCTTCCGGAATTTTCTCCGGCGCCTGTGCAGGCGCAGGCTCGGAAACGCAAACCTGAGGCGGCGCAGCTTCTGGCTTCGGCTTTTCCCCAGCCAGAGTGCAGCGCTCTATCGCCTTGGGAAAGGAGCGCATTGAGGCGGGGCTAAGCCTTTTATCAAGATGCAGCCTTCCCTCCACCGGCATTGGCACACCCAGATAGCCTTCCACCCCACCGCCGTAAACAGAAAGGCGTATCACCCCTCCGAAGCTGACGCAGTCGGCCACAAAGCGTGTGTAGGCCCCCTCCTTTGATACGGTCAGTTCCCCGCACTTTTCTCCGTTTATGGTGATTGGATAAGTTCCCAGCATTTTTACCTCCATAAAAAAATCAGTACCTGTTCAAGCTTATGAACAGGTACTGAGCATTATTCAGTTTAATTTGTAGGAACCCTTTATGAGAACTGTGACATCTGTGGCAGCAATGAAGTTGGCCTCGTCCAACGCCATATAAAGGTGGTTTGGCTCTGCCGTGCCGCCTGAGGGTAGCTCTGCTCCTGTGGTGGTATCTGCAAAAGAGCCTTCGCTTACAAGTTCTCCGCTGCGGTGAAGCACTTCGCAGCCGGTCTGACAACTTATTTTGTCTCCCTCTGCCAGAGTTAGGGGAACAAAGTCGGCACCCGTGGGGCTGTTCTCAAGCTCTCTGATTGCTGCCTCGATCTCACTTTCCATCTCCGCTTCTATCTCAGGACCAAGAACCTTATCCAGATAACTCTTTGTGATAAGAGGGTCCTCCTTGCTTCCGTAGCTTACAGCAGCATAGACTGCACCTGCAAGTGCCAGTGCGAAAATCAGGCATAAAAGAACTGTAATCAGTTTTTTTCTGTTCATTATGTACCTCCGTGGGCACTCCGGGCAAAGCCCGGAGAAGTATCTTTTGTGGGGACTCAGAGACCAAAGGAAACCGCAATAGCGTTATCCACCTTGCTCATAGTGTCGTTATCAAGCTTTCCCATGCGTTCCCGAAGACGGGACTTATCAATAGTGCGAATCTGCTCCAGAAGTATCACGCTGTCACGGCTTAGGCCATAGCTCTGGGCAGAGAGTTCGATATGGGTGGGCAGCCGCGCCTTGCCCATCTGGCTTGTTATGGCGGCGGCTATAACCGTGGGCGAGTGTCTGTTGCCTGTATCGTTCTGCACTATCAGCACCGGCCTCATACCGCCCTGCTCGCTGCCGATCACGGGGCTGAGGTCCGCATAGAAAATGTCTCCTCGTTTGACCATGCTCATGTGTGTTCACACTCCGATGAAGGATAGTCGCCCAATACATTTTATGTAGGGACGTGCTATCATTCTCCCTCGTAAGCAGAAAAATTATACATGGCAGGAAAGGCTTATATATAAATTCTTGGAACTCTTGGGGCCACATCGCATGTGACCTCATAATTGATGCTGCCCTGCTTGGCGGCAAGCTCATCAGCGGAAATGCACTCGTCTCCATCTGTGCCGATAACGGTGACAACATCACCGGTTTCGCAGCAATCCAACGAACTTATGTCAACCATGCACATATCCATACATATGCGTCCGATCTGTCTGCAGCGCTTGCCGCGGATAAGAAGCTCCAGCTCTCCGCTGAGACAGCGGCTGAGACCGTCGGCATAACCTATGGGAACAACCGCCACGCGCATTGGTTTCTCCGCAATATATGCGCGACCATAACTGACGCTGTCTCCGGGCTGAAGCTCGTTTATAGCATAAACACGGCTTTTCAGACTCATAGCAGGCCGCAGTTCAATGCCTCCGGTTTCAGCACCGGGATACATTCCGTAGGTCATAATACCCGGGCGCACCATGTCAAGAGCATAGTCCCTGAAGTTTATCACAGCACCGGAGTTTGCGCAATGCTTTATTTCAAAGCTGAATCCGCAGCGTTGTTCGATCTCATTTACTGTTGACATAAATCTGTTGAACTGAGTTATGGTAAAGTTGTTATCCGGCTCATCCGATACTGCAAAGTGTGTAAAAACACCCTCAAATTTCAGATTGTCAAGGCTCATTGCCTCCATTATGTCAACCAACCTGTCCTCTCTCCAGCCGAAGCCCGTGCGGCTCATTCCACTGTCCAGCTTAAGATGGCAGCGCAAAGGCTCTGTAAGAGCTGCGGAAAGAGACTTTGCGTACTCAAGAGAACTGACAGTTTGAGTGACAGAGAGCTCGCAGAGTATGTGTGCAAAATCGGGAGGGGTGAGACCCAGAATGAGTATGGGCAGCTCAAGTCCTGCCTCTCTGAGCATAATGGCCTCATCTATACATGCAACTGCCAGATAATCTCCTCCGGCCTCGGCAATGGCCTTGGCGGCGCGGATTGCTCCGTGGCCGTAGCCGTCTGCCTTTACAACTCCGAGAAATCTTGTCTCTCCCGGGAGAGCGGCACGGATAGCGCAAACATTGTGTTTTATGTTTTCAAGACTAATCTCCGCCCATGTGCGGCTTGTCTCTATGGTCATAATTTATCATTCCTTGGTGTTTATCATTCCTCGGTAAAATCGCTTATTTTACATTTTACCACAGCTCTGCCCCCGGATACAAGCTCTCCGTGAGTCAAAGTGAAGTTTTCCCTGTCAAACCAGAGTCTCAGGCTGCTGTCCTCATCCACATATATCTCTGCAACCGTCAGCACCTGCTCATCCTCGGCCTCACTCCACAGCAGCGTTACATGACCTTCCAGCAGAGCAGACATTATCAGAGGAATCGTGCTCAGTGGGGAGACCTCTCCCTTAAGCGGGTCTCCTATGGCAAGGATGACCCCATCAAATTCAAGCTGAGCTTCCCCTTCTTTCACTCTCGCCCTTATCCCGGAGATATTCTCCGGACTCAAAATCTCCACCACGGTTTCCCCGCCCTTATGGGTACACAAAAGGGTGCAGGAAAAAACGCTGTCATAAAGCTCCGCGGTGACTTCTGCGGTGAAGCAGAGGCTTTCTGCTGCCTGCCAGTTTTCTCTGGCCTTTTCAAAAGCTGCCTCAAGGCGCTGCGCCTCTCCGCAGCCGCTTAGGAGCAGAGAGATTATCAGGAGTATGGATGCGGTAAGGCGTCTTGGCAATGGTTACTATTCCTCCATTATGGATTTTTCAGCTTCCGCCAGTGACTCAATGATGTTGCTTGCGCTCATGGCGTATTCTCCGTAGTTATCCCGGGCTATATCCCCTGCAAGTGCATGAAGATGAATGGCAAGATCCACAGCCTTTTTGTGCTCAAACTGTCCCAGCATGGCTCCAAGTATACCGGCCAGCACGTCTCCGCTGCCGCCCTTGGCCATGCCTGCATTGCCGTGGGTGGATATACTGACTTCCCCGTCGGGATAGGCGGCTATGGTTCTGTGTCCTTTGAGTACCAGAGTGCAGCCGTATTCCCCCGCAAAAGCTCCTGCGGCATGAATTCTGTCTCTTTCCCAGTCTATGCCCAGCAGCTTTGCCTCTCCTCCGTGGGGAGTGAGGACAATTTTTGCCCTGCTGTTTTTAAGCATACTCTTATCGAGGGATATTGCCCAGAGAGCATCGGCATCTGCAACAAGCGTCCCGTCATAGAAAGTGAGAATCTCTTTTACAAGAGCCGCCGTACCTTCGCTTCTGCCCATGCCGGGGCCTATCACGCACACAGAGCAGTTTTGGAGCTTTTCCTTTATCTTGGAAAGAGCCGCCACCGAAAGTCTGCCATCTCCGTCACAGGGCAGCGCAAAAGGCATAGCCTCTGTGTTTTTGATGGCGCAGATTGTGTGGATAGTTTCGGGAACACCCAGATATACAAGTCCCGCTCCGCTTCTGACCGCGGCAAGGGAGCACATATTCGGTGCACCGCAGTATTCGCTGCTGCCTCCGATTATGAGAATTTTGCCATGATCTCCCTTGTGGCTCAGAGGATTTCTTCGTGGAAGCTTCTCCTCCCCGTCCAAAATGGCACGGACGGGTATTTTCGCCTCTTCAACAAGCTCTGAGGGTATTCCGATGTCCACAATACTCAGTTTCCCGCTGTGAACATTTCCCGGCTCCGTGAAATGTCCCGGCTTGCCCAGAGAGAAGGTAACGGTCTCTGTGGCATAAACAGCCTCGCCCATGACCCGCCCTGTGTCCGCCTCAATGCCGCTGGCAATGTCAGCAGAAACCACAGGGACACCGGAGGCGTTTATCAGCTTCACCGCTTCAAGTGCCTTGCCTCTCAGTGGCTTATTCAGTCCTATGCCGAAC
>JAZNZM010000112.1:0-7515 GCA_045594965.1 Oscillospiraceae bacterium
ATTATCGCTGAGAACTGCCGAAACCTGTGACAGAGCCTTGAGGTTTTCCCTGTGCTCATCGGATACAGCCTCCCCTGACGCCGCTGCGCGGCTGAGGGCATAGGCATAGTCTCCAACACGGCTTATAAAACCGGCTGTCTGCTCCAGCTCAAAGGTGGAAAAAGGCAGAACACCCAAGCTCATCTGTGCTGTCATAGCCTTGCCGAAGAGCTCCGTGCATACAGCGGAGGTAAGAGCCGGAGAGGTGGCATAAACGCTTTTTTGCAGAGCAGAGTCCATCTCTCCGACAGCTGTGACAAGCTCGTCAAAGGCATGCTGGCAGTTATTTGTCATATAGAGCCTGTATTTCTCCGCTCTGGCATTGGCGCCGTAGGCATATACCCCCAGTCCAAGGGCCGCTATGGTCAGGAAAGAAATTGTGAATACCGTATATTTCCTTTTTCTGTTGTGCTTCAAATTAAACCACTCCTTTGCATCTATCTTGTACCGGAGAAGCGGTTTTAGTTTAGAAATATTTGATTTTCAGGCGAAAAAAATCCATCCGAAACAATGTTTTCGGATGGATTTTGTAATTAAGACAGAAGCAGCTTATACGGCCTGTTCCAGCATTTCGATGCCCTTGGCCATGCGGCGGAGAGTCTCCTCCTTGCCGAGGATGCGTGCAATCTCAACTGCACCGCCGGGGGTGACGGCTTTGCCTGCGATAGCGATGCGAACGGGCCACATGACCTTTGCGTTTTTAACGCCCTCGTGGGCCGCCATGTCGGTCATGGCAGTGAGAATGGACTCGTCGTTCCAGCTCTCAACAGCCTCAAAAACAGCGCTCATCTTCTTCAGCATATCAAGAGAGCCGGGGATATCGGTTTTGCTCTTCTTGTGGATATAAAGCTCGGGAGCATACTCGGGAAGAGCATCGAAGAAGTCCACCTTCTCGGGAATATCGGTGAGAACCTCGCAGCGCTGCTGCAGGATAGCTGCGATAGCCGCTGCGTCATAGGCTTCGTTCTTAACCGCCTGACGGATAAAGGGCTCTGCCACTTTGGCAAAGGCAGCAGGCTCCATGGCGCGGATATAGGCGCTGTTGAAGTAACGGAGCTTTTCGATGTCAAAAATCGCGGGAGACTTGCTTATGCCCTGAAGGTCGAAGACCTTGATAAGCTCAGGCATGCTGAAAATTTCCTGCTCGGCATACTCGCCTCTGGGAGACCAGCCAAGGAGGGTGACATAGTTCACAACAGCCTCGGTGAGGTAGCCCTGGGCAATAAGATCCTCATAGCTGGGGTCACCCTTGCGCTTGCTCATTTTGTTGTGGGCATCACGCATAACGGGAGAGCAGTGGACATACTTGGGGATATTCCAGCCAAAGCCCTCATAGAGCAGGTTATACTTGGGTGCAGAGGAGAGATACTCGCTGCCGCGGACAACGTGGGTAATGCCCATCATGTGGTCGTCAATGACGTTTGCGAAGTTATATGTGGGCAGTCCGTCACGCTTTATGAGCACCTGGTCGTCCAGAGTTTTGGTCTCAACGGTAATATCTCCGAAAATCTCATCGTGGAAGGTTACGCTGCCTTCCTCAGGAATACGCTGACGGATAACATAGGGCATACCTGCGTCCAGCTTTGCCTGTATCTCCTCAGCACTCAGGTCGCGGCAGGGGTCTGCACTGCGCTCGAAGGAAGCTTCCTCTTCCTCGCTCTCTGCCTTTTCGCAGAAGCAATAGTAGGCGTGGCCGCGCTCAACCAGCCACTGAGCATACTTGATATAGAAGCCCTTGCGCTCGGTCTGCACATAGGGTGCCACGGGGCCGCCCACATCGGGGCCTTCGTCATGGCTGAGACCGCACTCGCGCATGGTCTTGTAGATAACATCCACAGCGCCTTCCACCAGACGTCCCTGATCGGTATCCTCTATGCGGAGAATAAAGGTTCCGTCATAGTGGCGTGCAATAAGGTAGGTGTAAAGGGCGGTGCGGAGATTGCCCACGTGCATATATCCTGTGGGAGAAGGGGCAAAACGGGTGCGGACCTTGCCCACGGGAATATGGGATTCCATCTCATTTATCCAATTCATATCTGCCATTTATTATTTCCTCCTGAAGTACAGAGTATTATTAGACTTTTCAAGTCGGGACGTCGAGGACGCCGTCCCCTACGGAGGTGCTCCCATTCGGTCACCATCCGTAGGGCGGGGGCTTGCTCCCGCCATCGGACACTTCAAGCCTGATTGACCGCTTACATGATTTTTCACCCAAATATAATATTTTAATTGTCTGTAAAAGTCAATTATGAATTGTAAAATGAAATAAAGTATGTTATCATATCAATTTGATAAGGTGGATAATTATGTTCTGCCGCAAATATTAAATTAAATTCTCAGAGAAAGAGGATAGAATAAATGGAAAACACCGCTCCCGCAAAAAAAATAATGCTCTCCGGAATTCAGCCCTCCGGCGATCTGCACCTCGGTAACTATCTCGGCGCTATCAAAAACTGGGTTGAACGCACCGAGGAATTCGATAACTACTACTTCATGGCAGACATGCACACCATCACCGTCCGCCAGACCCCTGCCGATCTGCGCCGCCGCACCCTGCAGCAGCTGGCACAGTACATTGCCTGCGGCCTTGATCCCCAGAAGAACACCCTCTTCATCCAGAGCCATGTTCACGAGCATGCCGAGCTTGGATGGGTTCTGCAGTGCTACACCATGTTCGGTGAGCTCAGCCGCATGACCCAGTTCAAGGATAAGTGCGCAAAGCACTCCGAAAACATAAACGCAGGCCTTTTCACCTACCCCAGCCTCATGGCTGCTGACATTCTGCTCTATCAGGCAGATTATGTCCCCGTCGGCGAGGATCAGAAGCAGCACTGCGAGCTCACCCGCGACATCGCCATCCGCTTCAACAACATATACGGCAATGTGTTCAAGGTTCCCGAGCCCTACATCCAGAAGGTTGGCGCACGAATCATGAGCCTTGGCAATCCCACCAGCAAGATGAGCAAGTCCGACCCCAACGGCTGCGTCTTCCTCCTTGAAAAGCCCGATGATATCATGCGCAAGTTCAAGAAGGCCGTCACCGACTCCGACACCGAAAACTGCGTACGCTTTGCTCCCTCCGAGAAGCCGGGTGTTGCAAACCTCATGGGCATCTATTCCTCCATCACCGGCAAGAGCTACGAGGAAATAGAAAACGAATTTGCCGGAAAGGGCTACGGCGCCTTCAAGCCTGCCGTTGGCGAGGCCGTTGTTGAAACTCTCCGCCCCATTCAGGAGGAAACCGCCCGTATTCTTGCCGACAAGGCCTATCTTGAAAGCGTTTACAAAGAGGGCGCAGAGAAGGCAAGCTATCTTGCCCGCAAGACCCTCCGCAAGGTATATAAGAAGGTCGGTTTCGTAGAAAGATAAATAGTTAGGTAGGATAAATTTTTATGTTTCCTGATATGCAGCTTTGGCTGAAAATAGTTCTGGCTGTGGTCATCGCCTTTGCGCTGGCCTTTGCCACTACACCCCCTGTTAAAGCCCTTGCCGTTAAGGTGGGCGCAATAGATGTTCCCAAGGACGCCAGAAGAATCCACAAGCATCCCATCCCCCGCATGGGCGGTCTCGCCATATTCATCGGCTTCATAGTCTCCGTTCTGCTCTTTGCCGAGCTTGACCGTGAGCTTATCGGCATTCTCATTGGCTGCCTCATCATAGTTATTACCGGAGCCATTGATGACAGAAATCCCATGAGATGGTGGGTTAAGCTCCTGCTGGAGCTTATTGCCGCAATTGTGGCTGTTTCCTTCGGTGTTAAGATTGAGGTTCTCTTCAACCCCAACATTTTCTCCGAGAACGCCTCCCTGCTTCTGGGCTATCTCAGCGTTCCCGTAACCATTCTGTGGATAATCGGCATCACCAATGCCGTTAACCTCATCGACGGTCTTGATGGTCTTGCCTGCGGTGTCAGCTCCATCAGTTCCCTCACCATGCTGGTGGTGGCACTTATCCTCAGTCAGGGCAGCATGGCAATAGTACTGGCTGCTCTGGTGGGCGCCTGCCTAGGCTTCATCCCCTACAACGCCAACCCCGCCAAAATATTCATGGGTGATACAGGTGCGCTGCTTCTGGGCTTCGCCCTCGCCACCATTTCCGTCACCGCCATGTTCAAATTCTATGCCATCATCACCTTTGTTGTCCCCCTGCTTGCCCTTGCCCTTCCCCTTTTCGACACTCTCTTTGCCATTATCCGCCGTCTCCTCAAGGGTCAGAACCCCATGAAGCCCGACCGCGGTCATCTCCACCATCGTCTTATTGACATGGGACTCAGCCAGAAGCAGGCGGTCGCCGTGCTCTACTGCCTCAGCGCCGTTCTGGGTCTCACTGCCGTTGTCATCAACACCCACGGCCCCATGCGCGTCACGCTGCTTATAGCCGAGCTGCTGCTGGCTGTGGTTATGGGATTTTTCATAAGAAGCATGATAGTTCACCCTGCCAATGTCCCCCAGACTGAGGAACCAAAACCCGTGGAGAAGGAGAAAGAATGAAAAAGATTCGTGTAATGTCCGTTTTCGGCACCCGTCCCGAGGCAATCAAAATGTGCCCTCTGGTACTGGAGCTTCAAAGCCGCAGCGAGTTTGAAAGCATAGTCTGTGTCACTGCCCAGCACCGCGAAATGCTGGACAGCGTTATGGACACCTTCGGTGTGAAGGCCGATTACGATCTGGACATTATGGAAAAGGGCCAGACGCTGGCATCCATCACTGCCAAGGTGCTTGGTCT
Organism: Oscillospiraceae bacterium; assembly: GCA_045594965.1. Taxonomy (GTDB): domain Bacteria; phylum Bacillota; class Clostridia; order Oscillospirales; family Oscillospiraceae; genus SIG459. The sequence continues at coordinate 4,765 of JAZNZM010000112.1, forward strand.
TCTGGGCAGCGTTTTGCGGGAAGCCAAGCCCGACATAGTCCTTGTCCACGGTGATACCACCACAACCTTTGTCAGTGCCCTTGCCGCATTTTACGAGCAGATACCCGTGGGTCATGTGGAGGCAGGACTGCGCACCTACACCCGTTACAGCCCCTATCCCGAGGAGATGAACCGCTGTCTTGTAGGCCGCATTGCCGAGTACCACTTCTCCCCCACCATCCAGAACAAGGCAAACCTTGTTCGCGAGGCTACAGACGGTCAGATCTTCGTCACCGGCAACACCGTTATTGACGCCATGAAGTATACAGTCAACGACCGTCCTTTCACCGAGCCCAGACTGAATGAGATAGACTTTTCCCGACGCGTCATCACCCTCACCTGCCACCGCCGTGAAAATTACGGTCAGCCCATGGAGGATATTTTTGACGCTGTGGCCGATGTGGCAAAGGCCTTCCCCGATACTCTCACCGTTTACCCCGTCCATCTTAGTCCCACTGTACGCGAGTGCGCCTCCAGAAAGCTTGGCGGAATCGAAAACATTCTGCTTATCGATCCTCTGGATGCCATGGATATGCACAAGCTCATGGACCGCAGCTATATGGTAATGACCGACTCCGGAGGTCTTCAGGAGGAAGCTCCCGCTCTCGGTAAGCCCGTTCTGGTGCTTCGCCTTGAAACCGAGCGTCCCGAAGCCATAGAGGCCGGCACGGTGGCTCTCGCCGGAATTGACCGGGAGAACATCTTCCGTCTTGCAAGCGAGCTTCTTACCGATGAGGAAAAGTACACCTCCATGGCCCATGCAGCCAACCCCTACGGAGACGGCAACGCCTGTCCACGTATTGCCGAAGCTCTTATGTATGGCTTCGGTCTCAGAGAAACTCCCCCTGAGGAATTCCATGTATAACTACAGAAACAGCAGAGCGCCTATCATAATAAGCAGCTCTTTGTCACCGCTTTCCCTATACATTAAATAAAGCACAGCTATGAGCAGCAGGTCCTCAGTTTCAAGACTGAATGAGCCCGGCTTTCCGAAAAGCTTACCCAACTCACCGCTCAGTCCCGAAAGCGGACTGGGCGGTGTGACTTGATGTGGCTTTTTCACCTGAGCAGGCTGCTTTGGGGAAGTCTGAGGCTTTTTGCCCTTAGTCTCAGGCAAGGGAGCAAGCCGCTTTCCCTGGAACTGGCCGGGACGCTTTTCGCTCCGCCCCACCAGCTTGCTTCTTCCGCTGTTGCCATCATAATGTCTATACATTGCCATCCCCCATTCCATTCATGGCAATTTCCGCTATCCCCGCAAGGCGGCTTATCTTCAAGGCCTTCTCCAGCTTTCTCCTCCGCTCCGGCTTAAGATAAGGGCCAAGTGCTGCCACAAGGGCAGCCTTATCGCCTCCGCTTCCCATAAGCGAGCCGAGCATTTTGCCTATATCCGGCATGCCGCTGTCTCTCGGTGCCTCGTTGCCTCCGCCGCCAAACAGCTCCGAGGCCATTTTGCTTATCTTCTCCATTTCGTCCGGGGAAGAGAGTATTTTTCCCAACATATCCTCAAGCTCATTCACGGCAGAGGCCTCCTTTCACCCCTTATTTCCCCAGATTTTTTCTGATTTTCTGAGCCAGCGCCTGCCCTTCAGGGGTAGACAGCACTCCTGCCAGTATGTTTTTGAGAGCCTGCATATCTCCCGTTCTGGCTGCCTCGCTTACCTTTGCCGTATCCAGATTTTCCAGTACCTTTCTCCCCTCCGGGGAATCGGCCGCTTTTTTAAGTGTTTCCGCAGCGGAAGATGATCTTATCTCCCTTTCAAGCGCTTCCAGATCAGCCATTTGCCGCTCCTTTCGCATTATTATGTCAACTAAAACCCGGTTTTTCCCGGCCTGTCGATACATTATATTCCCAGCATCGAAAGAAGGTGCCAAAATGAAAATCCTTGTACTCAGTGACTCCCACGGACGGGAGGAAAACATGCTCCGCGCTGTGGAGAAGGTTTCCCCCGGCCTTATCATACATCTGGGCGATTGCGTCCGCGACACCCGCTGCCTTGAAAATAATTACCCCTGCATTCCGCTGTGGAAGGTTCGGGGCAACTGCGACTTCGGTTCCTTTGAGGCCGACAGCGGTATTGAAGAGGTGGACGGAGTTCGTATCTTCTTCGCCCACGGCCACAACCATAATGTTAAAATGAATCTTGACTCCTTCTGCAACAGCGTATGCTTTTCCGGCTCAAGGCTTGGACTTTACGGCCACACCCACCGGGCAAGATGGAATCAGGTCGCGGGAATAGAGATACTTAATCCCGGGTCTATAGGCGACCATTATCACCCCACATATGCCGTGGTGGAGACCGTTGGCAACGGCGCCTTTTCCTGCCGTATTCATGAACTGGAGGATGAATAAATATGAGAACTCCCGAACAGGTTATGGGGCTTATTGAGGCCCTTGAGAATGAATATCCTGCAGAATGCTCACTTGAATACGCCAAGGACTACGAGCTGCTTTTCGCTGTTCGCCTTGCCGCTCAGTGCACAGACGAGCGCGTGAACATGATAACTCCCGCGCTCTATGAGCGCTTCCCCACCCTTGAAGCCTTCGCCGAGGCCGAGCAGGAGGAAGTGGAGAAATATGTCCACTCATGCGGCTTTTACAGGGCCAAGGCAAGGGACATAATCCTCTGCGCCCGTATGCTTCTGGATAAGCACGGCGGCAAGGTCCCCGGCACAATGGAGGAGCTTCTGGAGCTGCCCGGTGTGGGAAGAAAA
>JAZNZM010000113.1:0-22230 GCA_045594965.1 Oscillospiraceae bacterium
GGCACCGGCGTTACCAACTGGATGGAGGGTATGCTGGGCGCATACGGCGCTGCCACCGGGCAGGAAGTTGCCGAGAACGGCCTTAACTATGCCTCCCCCTATATCAAGGAAAACACGGGCTGGCTGGGCGATGTGGCATACGATCTGGGTGTTACCGTGGGCAATATGCTCCCAAGCGTTATGCTGGGCGGCGCTGCGGGTAATGTCTCTATGGGGCTTTCCGCAGGAGGCAACGCATACCAGCAGGGAATCCGCGAGGGCATGAGCAACAGCGAAGCCCTTGTATACGGCAGCCTTATAGGCGCCAGCGAGGCGTACCTCCAGAGAGCAATAGGCGGCATCAGCAGGCTGAGCGGCGCAAAGGCAGGCAAGCTGGACGATGCCCTGAGAGGTATTGAAAACGGCTTTCTGCGCTTCATCTCCAAGACGGGCGTGGGCATGGTAAAGGAAGGCGGGGAGGAAGCCCTCCAGGCCGTTCTGGAACCCGTGTTCAACAGCCTTATCACCAGCAGCGATGTGAACATCGACTGGAGCGAGGTGGCCTACAACGCACTGATGGGTGCACTGATGGGCGGCGTATTCGAAGCCCCGCAGAATCTGGTGGAAACCGTGCTCACAGAGGGCAAGGACGCCATGTTTACCCCCACATTCGAAAAGCCCCAAAATATCGTCTCTGAGGGCGTGATGCCAACAGACAACAATGTACCTGCCAAAGCGGGAAACGCCGCTGAAATTCGCCCGGATTCGCCCGGATTGGCACAGGCGAAGGAGCAGCAAACCAAAGGCGGCAATTATGGTTACGGCGAGTATGGCAACGCGGCATTTGAGCAGGTGATGACGGACTTTGCTCTTGATACCGACAGCGCAAGGACTATGTTCCAGACCGCTTATGAGGCGGGCAGACTGGACACGGACAGAGCCAAAATTGAGCTTGTTAATCCCATACAGGAGCGGGCATTTGAGGCCGGCAAAAAAGACTATGTATTAAGCAGAAAGGATGCTGCAAATGGAACAGAAACGGTACATCTACGCGAAGGCGGCCAACGGATTGGAGGTCAGAATACCCGCGGACAAATACGAAGCGTGGAAGAAAGCACAGGACGAAATCAGAGCGGGCAAACGCAAAGCGGGATCGCAGACAGCGAAACAGCTTCGCTCACTTATGGAAGAAAAGTAAGCACAGCCTCCCTCGGCATAGGCGGTGGCAGCAGGATAGCCAACATTCGCGTTGTGACAGGTGGCGATACTACGGCGACAAGGGCTGCGAGACAGCTTGCAAAAGCCCGTGGGCTGCGTGTCATATTCTTTGAGGGCAATAACCTTGAAATACACAGAGACAGCGGCGAAAAAGTAAGCGCCAGAGCTTACATTACCGGGGACAGAGTGTTTATCCGCGTTGACCATGCTGAGTACACGGCAGACCAGCTCATGCGCCACGAGGCGGGACACGACATGATCGCCAAGGGCGAGGTGGACATCAGCGAGGTACGCAGACGCATAGACCGCACATTTGGCAAAGAAAAGACCGGACAGCTTGCGGATATGTATGCTGAGGCCTATGAAGGCACTGGCATGAGCGCCGAAGAAATCTGGGAAGAGGTCGTGTGCGACAGTCTGGGTGACATGAATATCTTCTCCGAGACTGCCAACGAGGCCAATGCTTGGGAGCTGCTGCAGCAGACCAAAACGGCAAGCATAGAGACTCAGATCGAGGGCATAAGAGGCCCGCCCACCGAGGGCAGGGCAAGTATTGCGACCCTTCCAGATGGGAAAAAATATGTTCGCGCCGAACGTCAGGTCGTTTTTGGTAATGATCCTGATGCATGGAGCGAACAACTGGAAGACTATATCAATGGGAAAATACGCCGTGGCGAGGATGTCAAATTAGTGGCTGCGGATGGCGACATTTTGACTTTGACTGCGGATACTGCGGGCAAGGTGGCCTCGCCCTATAAGGGCGCTGCGCGTATGAGCGACGAAGCTTTTGAGCGCAAGGTAAGTGCGGGCTCACACATTGACGAACTTGCCCAGGCTTCCGTGCGTGGTAAACGTAATGCAAAAGATGAGAACGACAAGCATGGAGATATGGCAGCGGGGGGCTGGAATTATAGAACAGCTTACTTCCTCGATTTTGACAATACATACTATGAGTGCACAATTTCTGTGAGCATAGGCAAGCAGGGGAATGCTGTTTACAACATTGGGGAAATGAAAAAAAGAAGCTTCCCCACCGTGCCAAAGGCACTCACTGGCTCTTCCGCTGATAGCGGCGCTCAACGTGGAAAGGCTTCTGTTGATACAAATGTATCACAGGGCGAGGCGAAAGTCAACAGCCGTCTGAACTCTCTTGGCAAGAAACTCAGCGATAAGCAGGCAGACTATTTTGCCGAGAGTAAGGTGCGCGATGCAGACGGCAGACTCAAGGTGATGTACCGCGGCGGCACGGAGGACTTTACCGTGTTTGACCGCAAAAAGTCCAGCTATTCCAACCTTTACGGCAGAGGGTTTTACTTTACGGACAGCGAGAGCCATGCGCGGCAGTATGGCAATGCCAGAGTATTTTATCTGGATATCAAAAATCCCGTACCTACTGACAAGCGCACAATCAAAAAATCTCAGATGCTTGCATTTCTGGAGGCTGTTGCCGAGAACGAGGATGACTACAGCTTTGAGAATTATGGCTACGGGGCAAGTCCCGAGAGCGTTCTGCGTTCTGTATTCAGCGGCAAAAGCGATTTTGCCATGCTTTACGATGTCTCTCAGACGGCCATAGGTGATATGGTTGAAGCCGTGGAGCTGTTCAACGAGGTGAACGGCACAGACTTTGACGGACTTATTCTGGATACGGAAACCGTAACATTCAGCTCCGAACAGGCAAAGTACGTCAGTAACCTTGCGCCGACCTCTGACCCTGATGTCCGTTATTCCCGCGACCTCGAAACTATCAAGGAAATGCGGGAGGACAACGCACAGATGCGTCTGGCCAACGAGGAACTGGAAAAGCTTTTCCGCAGCGGCACTATTGCAAAGCTGGATAAGAAAACACTCTCTACCTTTGCAAAGGACATTGTGAAGGGCGCGGGCAGCAGCATGAACGTTTCCGAGGTGACCGAAAAGCTCCGCAATCTGCATAACTATCTCATAGCGGGAAAGGACGGCAGCCGCGGAAAATGGGACAGCGCCTATGCGCAGTCCTACGAAATAGCGGCAGAGATACTGGAAAACGCAACGACAACCGATGACTCCATGTATCAGCAGTATCGGGAGCTGCGCGACACCATACGCAACACCGGCATTTCCATAAGCCGCGAATACAACGGAGATATGGAAGGCTATGAGAGCCTTAACGACTTCCGTAAGGCAAACTATGGGCGCATAAAGCTTGTCAAAGACGGCAGACCCGTGGACAGCTTTTATGAGGAGCTTGCCGAGAGCTATCCTGAATTCTTTGACAGCACCGAGCATACAAATCCCGCTGACCAGCTCAACCACATTGCCGAAGTGCTGGACAGCCTCAGACCCTTTGAGGTGAATCCCTTCAGCTACAACATGAAGGAAGCCTCTGCATGGCTGGCCAATGACATTATGATGCGCTTTTACAGAGTGCAGAATGAGAAGCTGGCCGACACCATTCAGAAGGGCAAAGACAAGGCGCTGCGGGCAAGACGCAGAGAGATAGTCAAGCGGGACGAGAAAATCAAAAAGCTCAAGGAAAAGCAGCGGGCCAAAGAAAAGAAAATGAGCGAGAGCAGACAGGCGAGTATACTGCGAAGTAAAATCCAGCGGCACATTGCTCCCATGAAACAGAAGCTCTTGCGTCCCAGTGATAAACAGCATGTTCCCCAGGAACTGCGCGACGCTGTGGCCTCTATGTTGGATGCAATCAACCTGGAGAGCAGCTTCGACTACAAACCCGGCACTCAGCACCAGACCAGCCGGGGCGCAACTGTGGGTATCAGGGCTGAAAAGGGCTCCGGCGATCCTACAAAGCGCACCGAGGAGTTCCGTAATGTTCGAGAAATTTATCAGAAGATCATCGCCGAGGGTAATGCAGACGAAATGGTAATAGACCCTGCGCTCATAGGCGGCGAAGGTAACCGCAGCATGCTGGACGAGGTTATCACCATGCGCGACATTCCTCTGGCAAGCATGAATGTGGCGCAGCTGCAGACTGTGTGGGACTGTGTAAGAGCGATCGAGCATTCCATTACCGAGGCAGGAAAAACCTTCGCCAAGTCTAAGTTTGAGACCACAAAGGCGTTTGCTGATGCTTTTGTTGCTGATACAGCAACCCGCAGGGCTATCGAAAGAGATAAAGCCTCAGACAAGAGAGCTAAAGACTTAGAGACTCCTTATACGTTTTTCTCTCGCTATGGGAATGCCGGTATGGAGTTTTACCGTGCGCTGAGAAATGCCCAGGACACCGAGCAGGTAATGCAGGACGAGCTGGTGCAGCGCGTAGCCAACGTTGTTTCTTCCGAGCAGAAAAAGAAGCTGGAGAAGGAGACCAAGGAATTTACCACCGTCAACGGCGACAAGCTGACTCTCAGCAAGGCGCACGTTATGGAGATTTATCTTCTCAACAAGCGCGACCAGGCCCGTGGGCATCTGACCGCCGGAGGCATTGTACAGCCTGAAGCCGGCAAGGTGAAACGCGGGGCCGAGCCTACGCTGCTTACCGAGGTAGACGTTGCCAACATTATCGGTTCCCTCACCGAGGAGGAGCAGAAGATTGCCGACGGTCTCCAGCAGCTGACTCTGTGGCTTGCCGAGAAGGGCAACGAAGCCAGCATGAAGGTGTACGGCTACGAGAAATTCGGCGATCCCAACTACTGGACAATTCGCTCTGCGAATGAGCAGATTGCTCAGACCGTGGAGAAGAACCGCGACAATCCGCGCTCCATTGCGAACATGGGCTCCGCAAAGCCTCTGACTCCCAACGCAACCAATGCTCTGGACATCAGCGGCGTGTTCGATACCTTCTCCAAACACTCTTCGGATATGCTGACCTATTCCGCATGGCTTGCCACTATGGAAGATGCCAACCGACTCTTTAACTACAAGTTTAAGGATAAGGAAGGCAAAATCACCGGTAAGAATATGCAGACCCTGCTTAACAAGGTAGGCGGCGCGTCCAGCACCAACTACTGGCTGGAGCTTATGAAGGACATCCAGAACGGCATCCAGAACCCCGCCGACACCGGCATAGAGGGCGCGGCTAAGAAGCTGGTGGCCAACACCAAAAAGGCATCTGTTTCCGCTAACATCCGCGTGGTGATCCAGCAGCCGACGGCGATAGCAAGAACTGCTGCCGTGCTTAATCCTGTACATCTTGCTGCAGCGCTGGGCAAGGATGTAGCCGTAAAGCCTGCTGTTGATGGATGGAAAAAGGCTGTGAAGTATGCACCTATTGCTGCACGCAAGGCGGCAGGCGGCTATGAAGTCAGCTCCAATCCAAAGCAACTGGCCGACCTTCTCTACAGACCTACCACCAAAAAAGGTAAAGCAGCAGAGGGCGTAAAGGAAGCTCCCCTGTGGCTTGCTGGAGAAGCGGACAAGCTTACATGGGGCACTATCTGGAACGCTTGCGAGATGCAAGTTTTCGCGAAAAATAAAGCTCTGGATGGCGGGGCACTCTATGAAAAGGTGGCCGAGCTCTTTACCGAAGTCATTGACCAGACACAGGTGGTAGATGGCGTTCTGCAGCGCTCTCAGGCGATGCGCTCCGGCAGCGTTCTTATGCAGCAAATGACTTCCTTCACTGGCGAACCTACGATGGCAGCTAATATGGTTATCCGTGCGTACGACAATGTGCGCCGTGAACAGGACGTGGAGAAACGGAGAACGGGCCGCAAGGTGCTGGCGAGAACCGTGGGCGCTTATGTCCTCACTGCTGGCCTCAATGCTTTTGCACAGAGTATTATCGACGCAATGCGCGACGACGAAGAGGACGAGAAGTTCTGGAAGAAAGTCAACAAGCATCTGTGGGGAATCACAGGGAAAGAGGAAAAACGGTGGGATCGTATTCGTAACGTTCTTTTAGCTGGTAATGCGGTCAATAACCTCAACCCCCTTACCTGGATACCCATTCTCAAGGATGTTGTATCCATTGTGCAGGGCTACAGCGTGGAGAGAATGGACGCGGCCAGCATAAGCGACTTCCTTTCCGACGCGAGCCTTGCTGTTAAATCTCTCGGCGGCGAGGGCAAGTACACCACCGGTTATGCTTTTACAAAGTTGATGGCCAGTGGCGGCAAGATACTTGGCATTCCGGTAGCCAACCTTATCCGCGACGTTGAGTCCGTTATAGATACCATACACTTTGCCAGCGATGACGTGGAAGGCATGTACGAAGTTGAGCGCCTGATAAGCACGATTCCAAACAACAAGTCTCGGTATGTTGAACTGGCTTATATGGCGTACATACGGGGCGACATGGAGCTGCATGAGAGAATACGGCAGGATATGATTGCGGCAGGTGTGAATGAAAACGACATCAAGACCGCTATGGAAAACCGCATGAAAAAAGCTTATGGCGTAGACGAGGTTAAGCTCCTTCCTCAGCGATATATGACTTCAGAACAGCAGAAAAGCTATGACTCAGTTATGGATAAAGTTGAGATGAGCGACATCTGGAAAAACGCAGACGCAAGAGTGCAGAAAAATGTCAGCTATGACTACTACGAAGTTACAACGGGAGCAAAAAGCGCACAAAGCATGGTGGACAAAATGGAGATAGCTGCTAAATACGGCATTGACAGCGTGGAGTTTTTGCTTTATGAGGTGGCTCTCGGTATGGCAGACCAGCCTAACGAAAACGGTAGCTATGGAACGTTCACCAATGACGAGTACATAGAGGCTCTCAACGCCGTTTCCGGACTTAGCAGGACTGAGAAGAGCGACTTCTGGGAAAATGTACTTGGCAAGAGTGAGAAGACAAATCCCTGGGGCTGACACAAAAAATAGAGGACGGCGTTAAACCGTCCTCTACAGTATTATGAAAGGAGCACTTTTATGGAACGCGAAGAGATAAAGTCATTTCTCAATTACCCCGATGCACCGCTGGTTGACCTTGCAGTGAAGCGGGCAAACCTCAACGCACGGGAGCTGCGGGCTGTGACACTGCGGGAACATGACGGCATGACAGTGGAAGCTGCCGCCGAGTATCTTCAGGTTTCACCGGGAACGGTGAAAAACGAATACAGGGCGGCGATGCGAAAGCTGGATGACTGCTGGAGCGGTGTTCCTTGGATCAGGACTCTGGCGCGACGGCAGAACATTCCTCAATAATTCATCCCTCACCTTCGGGTGGGGGATTTTTTATTTTGTCCGAAACTTGTCCCTTGGCTGCCTTTTGACATTGAGGCGAAAAGCGCATGATAGAAGGCGAAAGGAGATGACGGATATGGCCTATCAGTATTACGGCTATCCTACGGGGATAAGCAACAACTACTACCCGCCCCAGCAGCAGATGATGAACGGCGTGGCTTATCGCCCGGTGGCATCAAAAGAGGAGGCGGCTCTGGCACAGGTGCCCTTTGACGGCAACGTATACTTCTTTATCAACCCGGCTGCGGATGAGGTCTACACCAAGCAGTTCAACAGTCAGACGGGCAACACGGACTTCAAGGCATATGCACGGCAGAAGCAGGAGGCGGCGCCCATGACGGGCTTTGCCACCAAGGAAGACATTGACGCAATCCGTAAGGAGATAGCGGCGCTCAGAGGAGGTAATGAAGAATGAACATGATGCAGCTTGTGTCCGCCATGCGTAACGGCGGCAACCCTTATCAGCTTATGCAGCAGATGGCGGCAAGCGACCCGAGAGCCGCTCAGGCTATGCAGATGATGCAGGGCAAGAGTCCTGCTGAGCTGCGGCAGATGGCCACCAATATGTGCCGGGAGCGGGGAACTACCCCGGAGGCAGTGATGCAGCAGTTGGGTTTGAGGTGAGCAATATGAATGAAGGATATGTACTCCAGGCAATGACCCCGGAAGAGCGCCGGGAATTACTCGAAAAGGCTATTGAGAAAAGCCTTAAAAACGGAACATGGCCGATGCTGCTGGCTACTATCGGCATGGTTATGAGCATTGGAGGCAACGAATAGTCAGCAAGTTACCAGCAAGTTACCAGCAAGTTAAATCAATCTCTCAGTTCGCGGGTCTTGATGAAAACCGCTTCCACTTTTAACACAGCGGGAGCGTACGGCCCGATGTGGAAATAAAAACATTTTCACTAAACGAAAGGAGAGATTTTTTATGGCAGACGATTTCGGACTCGGTTATGCAATGGGCAGTGAATCTGGCGGCAACAACGGCTTTTTCGGTGGGGAGGGCATTTGGGCCATAATCATCCTCGCTATGCTGGGCTTTGGCGGCGGCTTTGGCGGCGCAGGTGGCTTCGGTGGCGGTCTTGGTGGCTTTGGATTCCAGACTCTGGACAACGGCATCCGTGGTATTGAGCGCGGTATCTGCGACAGCACCTATGCGCTGACCAACGCCATCAATGGCGGTTTCCACGGCGTCGACCGTGGTCTGTGTGAGCTGAGTCATCAGATCAGCGATTGCTGCTGCTCCACCAAGCAGGCAATTAACGATTCCACCCGCGAGATCCTCGGCTTCCTCACCAACGAGAAGATCGAGAGCCTCCGCGATGAGAATCAGACCCTCAAGTTCCAGGCATCTCAGGCAAATCAGAACGCCTACATTGCAGCAAATCAGGAGGCACAGACTGCGGAGCTTATTCGCAGACTTGGCAAGGACACTCCTGTCCCTGCCTACGTGGTGCCTAATCCCAACTGCTGCTATGGCAACCCCCTTGGCGTAGGTTATGCCGGCTGGGGCAACGGTTATGGTGGCTGCAACTGCGGCTGCTGAGTGACACATTCGGGGAGGGCTTCGGCTCTCCCCTCGAGAAAGGAGATGTAAGATATGCCTTGCAACTACAATTATAATTGCGGTAAGCTCTGCCCCCACTTCGTGATCACCACCGCTGTGGCCTTCGCCGGGGATACGCTTACCATCACCCTGCCCGATGATGTGACCTACACTGACGGCTGCCGCTACTGCATAGTTATCGGACAGGCTATTCCCGACGCCACCACCCTGAATGCCGCTGTTGTGGCCGTGGTGGGCGACGGGACTACCACCTTTCCCCTGCTGGATTATTGCGGGGCGCCCGTACTGGCACGGCAGCTCAGTACCCGTACCAAGTACCCTGTGAGGGTAAACACCACGGCAACCGGCGGCAGCATCAAAGTGCTTCGTCAGCTTCCCCATGTGGATAGTGTGACCCTCAATGCCCTCAACGATGCTGCGGCTGCGGGAGGTGCATAAGATGGCTGGTATGAGTCAGATCGCCCGCTATGAGCTTATGCGCCGCGCCCGCAACGAGGCAAACGGCAGCATGAACGGCGGCAATATGCAGGGCAACATGCGCGGTGAGATGCGTGGAGCTTACGGCTATGGCAACATGGACGGCGGCAACATGGAAATGCGCCAGCGCATGGAGCAGCACTATGAGCGGGAGGATGAGGAGTATGGCACCGATCCTCTTGAGCAGCGCCGCTATATGCCCCGCCGCAGAGATGGCACATTCAAGCCCCGCAGCGAGATGTATGCCAACTATGGCGGCGAGAGAGAGGATGCCATTGAGCCCAACGAGCGGGAAGGCAGAGGCCACATAATTGGCTTCACTGACCGCATGCGGAGCGGTGGCAGCCAGAAAAAGTTCAATCCCGAAATGGCGCAGATGTGGGTGCAGAAGATGAAAAGCGAGGACGGCAGTCCCGGTGAACATTGGAGCATGGAACAGGTCAAGCGCCTTATGCAGCAGAACGGTATCCAGCATGAGCCCGCAGAGGTGTACGCCATCATGAACGCCTTGTACTCCGACTACTGCAAGGTTTTCAAAAAGTATGGCATAACTTCGGCAGAGGCTGTGCTTGAAATGGCTGTGGCTTGGTTGGAGGACCAGGATGCAGTCAAGGACAAAATCATGGCGTACTATGAGTGCGTTGTGAAGCATTAAAGACCGATAAATGGGACAGATGTTTTGCGGCGAAATGTCCCAAAAAACGGTCTGAAAAGCCCCGCACGTTTTGAAAAATGCTAACTAACATGCTAAGTGGGGTTAAAAAACATAGTGTTTTCAATGGCTTAAAGGTTTGCTAAACGGGTTCAAGTCCCGCCTCGCGCACCAAAAAAGAAACCCCGAAATCTCAATGGTTTCGGGGTTTTTCTTGTATTTCCAATGGTTTGCGGGCTTGTGTTTGTTTGCCAAACGAAACAAGTGTTTCGAATTTTGGACATTTGTTTCCGTATTTGGACAAGAAAATGCTAACTAAAATGCTAACTAAAATGCTAAGTAGGCAAAAGAGAGGCTCATCGGCCTCTCCTTTTTTTATGTGTTATAGAAGTCTGCCATGCTGTTTTGGGCTTTTAGCCTGTCAGCCGAGGCGAGGTGAGTGTATATTTTATGCATGGTAGTGGTGTCTGACCAGCCGCCGATATCCATTGTTTGCTGCTCAGACCATCCGAGATGGTAAGCAAGAGAGGCAAAGGAGTGGCGCAGGCCGTGGACTCCGACTTCGGGCAGTTCAAGGCTCACACAGGTGCGATTAACTCTTGCCCATATAGTGTTAGCGTTGCAGTTTACCACAGCGCCGCTTTTGTTCTCCACAGCTTCAAGGGCGGTTTTTAGGGCGGGTATCATAATGGGGATAGTTCGGGCAGAGCTGGTGTTCTTGTTGGTCTGTTTGGTTATGAGCTTATTATTTTCGTCAAATACGGCTGCGCCTAATACTTTTATGGTGCCACGTTTGAGGTCTATCTTATCCCATGTCAGCGCGAGTATCTCACTGCGGCGCATACTGTGCAAAGCCAGAAGCGCGGGGATCTCGTGAGGCTGACCTTCCAAAGCGGCGACAAAGCGCTTTATCTCGTCCGGCTCAAGCCAGAGATGCTCGGAAGGGATAAGCTGAGGCAAAACAACCTTTGGGGCGGCGATATCCATTTCCTTGAGGGCGGAGCACACAAAGCGCCATGCGTTTTTTATGGTTTTGGGTGAGCGCAACTTTGCCTCGGAGTTGATGACGCTCTGCCACGACTTGACATCCTTAAAGCGCTTATCTACTACGGAGGAAAAATAATTCCTGCGGATAGTACAATAACCGCGGATAGTGGAGGGAGAAAGTATCTCACGCTTGGAGGCGATATATTTGTCCAGAATTTCCCCGAGGGTCATTTCCACACCGGTGACAATGGCGTTTTTGCCTGTGCGGTGCTCGGCTTTTATTAGAGCGGCTTTGTCGCGGCATTCTTTCTCTGTAGGTGCAACGACGGAGACAGAATGACCGTCCAGCCGGAGCTGGATAAACCAATTGCCGCTGCTCATTTTTCGGGGTGTGGGAATTTTCATTATATCCCCGCCTTCTTTGCAAGCCTATCTATGTAATCGTCTTTGCGGTTAAGCTGCTCGCGCTGGTAGGCAACGAGAGCGCGATATTCTTTGATATCGTCCTCGTATTCATCGCGTACACGCGTCATCTCCCGGTCTACGCTGTCGCGCACCTCATTGTAATTGCGGCGAAGATTCTCGATCTGGATGTCTTTTTCCTTTATCTGCTCACGGGCAACGCGAAGCTGCTCAAGAGTTTCGGGACGGTCTTCATATATAACTTCCTTATTGGTGACAAGTTTCATTGCACAAGGCCACTTGCCATCGCCAATGAGGAAGTCCTCAAGAAGGCCGGCAGTATCGCGGGCAATAGTCTTGCGGCGTCCGGCAAAAATGTCGCTAATGGTGGCAAGGGAAAGCCCTGTGCCATCTGCGATTTCCTGATTGGTATAATCACGCAGTTTTTTCAGCGCTTTCAGCCACTCCACATAACGCTCGTGCGTCATGCAGGTCGTGCGCGGGCCAGAGCAGCCATTTCCAAGGTACTGACATTTCAGACACTCGTCAAAAGGCCCGCCAGAAAAGTCTTGTTTACAAATACTGTGCATAGCTCGCCTCCCAATTTTTTAGCAGTAAAACCCAATTTTCTGTTTGAAAACAAATGATAAAGCGCTTGAACAAACCCAGCAAAGTGGCGTTAAACTGACTTTATTTTTGTTTTCTGATTTGGTAGACTATGCACAGGTCAAGAAGGACCAGCTTGGCCTACCCCTTTAAGGCGGGGGAGATTTGTTTGGCGACGGCTCCCCCGCCGTTTTTCTAATTTAAGAAAGGAGCGCCCGATGAAAAACCACGTAACTGTTATCATCCTGGACGGAGACCGCGTTTGCTACGCAGCCTTTGCAGACAAAGGGCAGCTCCGAAAAATTCTCCAGATCCTCAAAAGCAAATTCCTTGCTCAATAAATGCGATATGTCGCAATAAGCGAAGTTATGTTGATTTTTTCGAACGATAGTGTAAAATTAAGACCATAACACTCCCGCCCCGAAAACCAAAATCTATATATTAAACAGGAGGGCGCATATGCAGCCGAAAACAAACAACATTAAAGCGCCCGAGGAAATGAGTATGGGCGAAATATTTGAACTGCTTACTGACGAGGAAAAAAGAATGGTTATTTCTTATGCCGAGCAGCTAAAAGCAGAGCGGCATACTCCTTGACCTTGGCTTTTTCTTCCTCCGTCAATTCCGAATATTCTTCAAACGGCTCCGCACCGACAGGTGTGGGGTCATTTTTTTTGCCCAGAAGGTCATCCAAAGATACATTCAAATGCTCCGCGATCTGAGCGGCGACATCATGGGTGAAGGCATATTCATATTTCTTAATCTGATGGAGTACATCAGCGGGGAGAAAACCTTTGAGCGAATTAAGCTCTGTGCCGTACATGGAAATAAGATTCTGACAAATTTCTTTGCTCTCTTCCATGAACAGGGGTTTTCTGCTCACAGGAGTGGGGAGTTTATCGCCCATCAGGTCTTCGACGGTTACTCCCAATTTTTCTGCAATCACGATCTGCGTTCTTTTTTGAGGTATAGATCCGTCAATCCAATTTTGAACGGTGGACTGATGACATCCTAATTTTTTTGCAAGCGCATAATTTGTCAGTCCATGCACATTCATAAGATGAACAAGGTTTTGTGCAAAAGCCATAAAAAAACACCTCTATTTTCGGGCTAAATTTACTCTTGAAAAAGATTGACAACAAGAGCAAACAAGAGTAGAATAGAGCACACAAAGGCAAAACAAGACCAAAGGGCCGCAGATACTACGCTCCTGTTTCCTCTTCGTTGATTCATCTAATTGTTGGACGCTTTTAGAGTATCACAATGGTCTATTTTTGTCAATACATTTTGGAGGTGATACTTTGAACTTCGCTGAACGTCTTGCAGATTTGCAGACAAAACACCGGGAGACGAACTACAAACTGGCAAAGGCTCTCGGAGTACATCAGACCACTATCGCAAATTGGAAGGACGGCACAAAGCCGCAGCTTGAACACCTTGGCCTTCTGGCAGACCATTACGGCGTAACAATCGACCAGCTTATCAAGGAGGATTGAGGCAATGAGCTTTATAGGTGCCTACATTCAGTGTGTAGCTCACCCATTATACAGAGAATGTCTTGGGTATGCGACGGCAATTTATGCCGCCGGACTTGGCATTCTGTGGGCGATATGCGCGATTGGAGAGCGGCGCGAGTGGGAGTACGTAAACGGAGAGATGTTCAAAGCGTTTTGTGTATCCGTACCCCTCGCATTTGTCTTATGGGCGTTGATAGTAATGCCTATGATAGTCTACGTCTACGAGATTTGCTGAGAGGCTTAATTATGTCCATGTCCCTGTTCATTTGCAATATTAGCTTGCGGTATTCTTCTTTGAAGTTTTCTGAGGGGGCACACCCGGGGTTTGCATCAAAAAGCAATTCAGACATGGACTCAACCAAAGGTGATAGCTCGGGAGTACACACCAAACGCATATTTCTCACAGCGGTCAGCATATCGGCGTAAGTATCAGCTTGATCGTAATGCTTGAGGTACTCTGTTACCGCTGAGATATAAACTGAGTAGAATCGCAAACGTGTTTCAAAAAGCAACTGATTATTTTTATTTTTTACGTTAATTCTGGCAACTATCACGGTACCGGCAGCTCCAGCGATAGCACCAATAAAAGCTGCGACAGTAGTGATTAAAGCAATTTGGACTTGTTCTGACATTTTTATCATCCTTTCTTTAATGCGAGTCCAGAAGAATTATACGGTATCAAGAAAAAGAGTTCAAGGAGGTTAAGACATGAACAACAAAGAAATCGCATATCTGCTGGAAGCGGCACGGAACAAGCACCACATGAAGGTGGCCACCTTGGCAAGTCTCTGTGATGTAGATGATTCGGTGGCGAAAAAATGGATAGACGGCATCTCGCTGCCGGACAAAAGAGCGGCACAGCGCATAGAGGCCATTTTTGGTTTCGAGAAGAATAGCTTTATTGCCAAGTGTGACTATGCTTCGATTTATTCCCGGGCGGTGTCCTACATCAGACAGATGCCTCTTGATGAGGTGGACGAGCTTTTGAAAAAGTGGGATTCCGAGAAAAGCGAGGCAGAAGTCAGGGCTTTGGAGATGCTTAAAGAGATTGAACCGAAAATGCGGTTTGACAGATGTGAACAAACGCCGTTAAAGACTTTAAGGAAAAAGGCGGGGATGACACAAATGGACGCGGCAAAAGCTCTTGGAATTTCGGATGCTGCTGTGGCGCAATGGGAAACGGGAGAAACGTTCCCAAGTTCTAAGCGCTTAACGGAGATTGCCAAACTCTACGGATGTACCATAGATGAACTTCTTGGGGGGTGAGCATGGAAATAAGAAAAATTTGTGCTGTCCTCATGTTTTTTTTCGCAGCAATAGTTATTCCAATCAACGCATTGCTGATCTGCAAAGTTTTGGGTTGGCAGGCTGTTGTGATTTGGGTCTGTGGTTACATAATTTTTGCGGTAGAAATAGCGCTGGAAAAGGTCGAGGAGAAAAAGCAATGAGAATAAATAAAAAAACTATAGCCTTTAACATGGCTGTCGGTAGCAGCACATATCTCCTTGGCAAAGTGTTTACAGAGCTTTGGGGGTCAAAAGGCATGATTTTACTCATGGTATCGGCTGCGTTTTGGTTGGCTTATGCCTGGTTTGCAATTATGGAGGAAACATGATGAGCGCACTTATACTGGCGGCGGCGAAGGCGCTGGCGATGATGAGCGCACTGACGATGCTCATAGTGCTGGTGGCCTGCGCGGCATGGAGGCTTATCTACTACGGCTGGGGCTGCCGGAAAAACCCCATAGGCAAGACGGCGATGCTCTCTGCCGCAGTGCTCTGGCTCATCAGCGCCGCTGTAATCAACCTTATGTGAGGAGGCGAGAGGCTTGGCCAGAGAGCGATACATAGGCACAAAGGTGCAGCGCAAGGGCAAGGCCATAGAGAGTCTGAGGGACATAAGCGATATGTTCCGGCTGAAATGCCCCACGGCGAGGAAGTTTGCCGAGACTCTTGGCACAAGCCCATCAACGGCGTGGAAGCGGCTTGAATTCCCCGCCGACATGACACTGAACGAATTTATCACAGCCAGCATCAACAGCGGCATGGAGGGCGTCATCAGCCTGAAATGCGGCAACATGAACGTTGAAGTCCGCTGGTGACACAAATTTAGGAGGAATAAACAAATGGAGCAGCTTCGTGATGAACCGGGAATAGAGCGCTGCCTTTGCAGCGGTTATGCTCACCCGACACAAACCTACGAATGCAGCAAGTGTGGCATGCCCGCACAGTGCTATGGCGACACCAGCGGATATCTCTGCTTTGAGTGTGCCAAGGAGGAATTTGACGAGCTGACGAACGAGGAAGCCGTTGAGCTGCTTGGATTTGAGGTGCTGTGATGGCAAACTTCGAGTCCGGCGTTTATGGCTACATTCATGCCGTTGCCACTGTGGACGTATTTTTCCCGGTGGACAGCAAGGGCAACGCGGACATCTGCTGCAAGCAGTGTCCATTCTTCAGCGAATCGGGCAGCAAATGCCGCCTCAACGGCAGCATCTGCGCCTATCCGAACAAATATGTGGGCGACCATTGCCCCCTTGAAAAAACAGACGAATAAAAACGAGATTTTGAAATATGGGACTTATCGTAAGTGAAAGCGGTGGCGGCGGCAACTTCAGCATCCTCGAAGAGGGCAGCTACGCAGCCGTGTGCTACATGCTGGTGGACATCGGCCTCCAGAAAAACGAAACCTATGGCAACAGCAGCAACAAAGTCATTGTGGGCTGGGAGATCCCCGACGAAAAGATAGAGATAAACGGCGAGGAGCAGAGCAGAGTATTCTCCACCCGCTACACTGCCAGCCTCAACGAAAAGAGCATTCTGCGCCGGGACCTCGCGGCATGGCGCGGCAGAGACTTTACTCCCGCAGAGCTGGCAGAATTCAACCTCCGCAACATTGTAGGCGTTCCATGCCTCATCCAGATCATCCACAAGAAGGGCAGCAACGGCAAGACCTATGCCAACCTTGCAAGCGTCATGCGTCTGCCCAAGGGTATGGCGGCTCCCAAGGCCACGCTGGAGCCCATCGTATATGACATTGACGAGAGCGACCCCGGCGACGTTGAAAAGCTGCCCAAGTGGATAGCCGAGCAGGTGAGAGCCAGCGAGACCTATCAGGCACGTATTGCCAGAGAAATAGGCGGCGAGGAGGCATACAGCGACCTTTCCGAAGTTGACGGGACTTTGCCCTTCTGAGGAGGTAGGACATGGACATCATCAAGCTTATCGGCGTTGGCAAGGACAACGCGGTTACCCGGCAGCAGCTTTGCGAGAAGCTGGGCAAGGGCGACAGAGTTGTGCGGCAGATGATAGAGGACGCCAGAAACGCCGGTTTCCTCATCTGCAATTCGCAGGACTCCAAGGGCTATTACATGGCGGCAAATTCCGCCGATGTGCTTTCCCAGTTAAACAGGAACGAGAACAGAGCCAAAAGCATTTTGGTGCAGCAGAAGCATCTGAGGGAGGCGTACAGACGCATGGAAGGCAAGGATCAGGCAATTCTGGAGGGCTTTTGATATGGGCAAGAAGCTATTGCAGCGCATGAGCAGCATGCAGGACATCTTTTTCAGCGAGGGCATCCGCGTGGGCATTCAGTTTAACAACGACCTGATGTTCCTTGTGCTCAACGACCCGGAATACATGGGCAAGGACGTTTTCGGCGCCAAGAGACTCCAGAAGCTCCATGAGGCTGCCGAGGAGGCAGGGAACTACTTTGCCGATATGCTCGACGCCCGGAAGCCCGAAGCCGATGTGCTGAGAGCCAAGATGGACAAGAGGCTGAAGCAGATTCTGGGAGACAAGTTTGTTCCCTTTGAGGTACGCTATGACACTCTTACCGAGGTGAGATATGGCAAGCGCAAATAAGGAACTCCGGGGAAAAGACCTCAACTCCATGAGCGGGCTTCGCCGCCGCGTTGTGGAGCTGGAGATGGAAAACAAGAAGCTTCGGGAGCTGGTCCCGCAGACGATCTGCCGCGAATGCCGCAGCGCCTGCTGTCCCGATGGCATCTTCATTCGATGCAGGAAAAAGGGGATGCACATTTGCTCCCCGGATGGCTTTTGTGATGAAGGGAGGCCAAGGACACATGGACGAGACAAAGAGGATTCAGGAGCTTGAAAACAAGCTCAGACGAGCAATAGAGGACATACCCCACGTGGGCAACAAGTGCGCCCATATGGAACGCAACAGCCGAGGCTATTGCAAAGTGGACGGCGGCATATGCTGCTTCCGGGTGCACACCGGCTGCAGCAACTGGAAATGGCGAGGTGAAGCATGACCTACGACGATGTGCAGGAGCGCTTCGCACAGCGCATTGAGGCCTTCCGAGAACAGGTTGGCCTCACCAAACGCCAGTTTTCCCGGCGCATAGGTGTGAACATAAACGCCTATGACTACTACATCAACAAAGGCGGTATGCCCACTCTCTACACCGCTGTCCTTATTGCGGAGAGGTTGGGCATTACCCTGGACCAGCTCATGGGCATAAGAGGAGGGAAGAAATAATGGGCAAGAGGCTGGAACTGAATTACACACCCACCACCGAGGGCGTTAATCTTTTGAGAGAGAGGCTGATGGCCGATGCGGCGAAGCGCCACAGAAGATATGTGCAGAAGCGGCTCAAGGAAGACCCGCGCCGCAAAGATGTGACCAACGAGAGCCGCATTCATACTCTTGAGCTTTTCTTCCGCTCCCAGTGGGGGCAGCTCCTCTCCGGCGGCATTGGCGAGACCATTATCGAGACCGACTATGAGATGGCCCGGGAAGCTACACGGAAAGGACTGAAGGTTAAATGAAAATGCTCTGCGAGGTGAGACTCGGTGGCGGTTGAGTATTTTTGCTGTTATCACAGCTATAGAAGGAAAATAGCGAAGCTATCAGATCAAGAGGTAGGGCGGCTATTCCGGTCTTTGCTCGAATATAGCGAGACTGGCGAGACGCAGGAACTTGCGGGACGTGAGGCGGTTGCATTCGATTTCATCGCTGATGATATAGACAGAGCAAAAGAAAATTACGACAGCAAATGCAAGCAGATGCAAGCAAACGCAAGCAAACGCTACCAAAAGCAGACAGATGTATGCGGAAGCAGAGAAAACAAAAACAAAGACAAAAACAAAGACAAAGACAAAGTAAAAGAAGAAAGTGAAAAAGAAGAAAAGCCGGAGCCGCCTGCGGCGTCTCCCGCGCCCACACCCGAATTCGGCCCCGTTTTGCAGGAGGCTTTTGAAGACTGGCTCAAATACAAGCGGGAGAGGCGGGAGGCTTACAAACCCACCGGGCTTAAAAGCCTTGCCACCCAAATCAAAAACCAGGCTGCCATTCACGGCGAGGATGCCGTTGCCGCTCTGATCAGACAGTGCATGGCCGCCAACTGGAAGGGCATTATCTTTGACAGGCTTCAGGGCAAGACGCAGAGCCGCGGCGGCGTATCCTTCTGGGATATGAAAGAGGAGGCCGGCAGACGATGACAGCAAGCGATTTCGGTTATGCTTTTGGCTGTATTGCATTTTACGATGGTCATGAAGAGTGGCTGCTCAAACTTGCTGATGATCTGGAAAAGCCTCGCGGAGAGTATGAAAGCCTTAGTAATCCTTTCTGCGTCGATGAGTGGCACACCGAAAAGCATGTTCTGTGGATGCTGCTGGTTGGAATGTTCGGAAATTGGGGAACGTCCATAAGAAGCGGATGGATTGAAGATTGCAAGGGCGCTGCGGCATTTATTAGGGCAAATATAAAGGAGGCTGAAGAAAATGACGAGAGAGCAGATGCTTGACCTTCTCGTGGTAATGCAGGCTGCATACCCCAACTTTTACAAGGGCATGAGGAAGGAGCAGGCCGACGCCGTTCTGGATCTTTGGGCTACGATGTTTGCTGATGATCCATTTGAAGTTGTGGCAATGGCGGTGAAAGCCCATATTGTCAACGACAAGAAGGGATTCCCGCCCCACATTGGAGCTATCAAGGATGCCATCATCAAGCTTCAGCAGCCGGAGGAGATGACGGAACTGGAAGCCTGGGGCTATGTTCGCAAGGCAATAAGCAACGGCATTTGGGGCAGCAAAAAGGAATTTGACGCCCTCCCGCCCATTTTACAGCGGCTTGTTGGCAGTCCAAACCAGCTCAGGGAATGGGCCATGATGGACGAGGACACAGTGGCAAGCGTTGTGGCCAGCAACTTTCAGCGATCCTACAGAGCGAGGGCGGCAAACGAGCGGGAAATGCTGGCGCTGCCCGCCGACGTCAGAGCTGTTATGCAGCAGCTTGCCGGAAAAATGAACATGAATTTACTGGAGGAAGCACATGAATAAAATCCCCTATGAGGAACGCTGCGAGGTTTATGATCGGGCAATCTCCAGATTTGGAGAAACCACGCAGTGCATTGTGGCCATTGAGGAAATGAGCGAGGTTATCAAGGCGATTACTAAGTATCTGAGAGCGCGCCACAAGATTTTGGAGGCTCGAATTTTGACAGAGTGGGGCGGCATTCCTTGTCTGGAATGGCAGCCCATCGACAATAGTTCCATCATCGAGGAAGTTGCCGACGCCACCATTATGCTTGAGCAGCTTCGGCTTATATTTGGCATCAACGAGCAGGTGTGCGCGGCAATGGATGCCAAGGTTCAGCGGCTGAAAGAGAGGGTGAGCGGATGACCGAGCAAATGAGTGTATGGGATGAAGCAACATCTCACATCCCTAACACATGGGAGGAGCTTGCCTTCACGGCGCCCACTGAACAGATTCAGAGTGCTTTCGCAAAGGCTTATACAAAATTTAGAGAGCTTAATGGAGACCCCGGACCATATGAGCGCATTATGGTGTCGGTTTCCGGCGGCTGGGATAGCGACGTCATGCTGGATATGATAGAGCGAATCGGTTATGCGCCCGGAACTGTGAGGTATGTTTTTTTCGATACGGGCATTGAGTTTAAGGCAA
The DNA here is from genome assembly GCA_045594965.1 of Oscillospiraceae bacterium. Classification (GTDB taxonomy): domain Bacteria; phylum Bacillota; class Clostridia; order Oscillospirales; family Oscillospiraceae; genus SIG459. The sequence goes on from JAZNZM010000113.1 coordinate 20,470, forward strand.
CGAAAGACCATCTCGACGAGCTCGAAGCGAAATATGGTATTAAAATTGAACGAATACCAGCAAAGATGGCTTGTGCTGCTGCGGTTAAAAAGTATGGTGTTCCGTTCCTAAGCAAAAACATATCTGAATATATTCACAGATTGCAGATGCACAACTTCAAATGGGAAGATAAATCTTTTGAAGAACTCTATGCTGAATACCCAAATTGCAAGGCGGCCTTGCGGTGGTGGTGCAACCGGTGGGGAGAGGGGTCCCAAAAAAATATAAGCCGCCGCGCCTACCTGAAAGAATTCATGATATCTAATCCTCCGCCGGTCCCAATATCAAATATGTGCTGCCAAAAAAGCAAAAAAGACACGGCCGCAGAGCGGGCAAAAACCTACAACCCCGACCTCGATTGCCAAGGCGTAAGAAAGGCCGAGGGAGGGCAAAGAGCGACTGCCTATTCCGGCTGCTTTGATGAAAATGTTGGAGAAGCAGATAAGTTTCGCCCAATCTACTGGTTCTCCGACGCGGACAAGCTGGCATATACGGCCACTTATGGCGTTTGCCGTTCTCGATGTTATACGAAATATGGACTCAAGAGGACCGGATGCGCCTGTTGTCCTTTTGGCAGGGACTTCGAGCACGAGCTTGAAGCGGCCAAGGAGCATGAACCCGCATTGTATACTGTCGCGCTTGCCATTTTCGGCAAATCGTATGAGTACACGAGAAAATATAAGGCGTTCCGGGACGAAATGAAAGCAAGAGAAAAGGCTGAGGAAACGCCTGAGCTATTTAAGGAGGCCGCTGATGCTTAACGAACTTATCTGCTATGCCGAAAACAAGCGTGACGAAGCAGCGAAAAATAACCCCGATGATGTTGCAAGCATCAGATATTGGGTGGGCTATATCGACGGCCTTGAGGCTGTTAAAAGGATGATGAAAGGCGGTGAGGGCGAGTGAAGAAACAGTCTTGGCTTTACAGACTGATGAAGAAAATCGGGTTGATTAAATCCCGTCAGCTTACAGAAGCACAGATGGTCGAAATGTGCAATCGGGCAATTTCTTCGGGAGTATGCCCAAATGCTTGTGACCGTTGTGCATGGGGAAGGCGGTGAGGGCGATGACTGAACTTAAACCTTGCCCGTTCTGCGGGAGCGACAAAATAAGATTGACTAATTGGGGGCTTTATCGGTGCTGGTGTGTAAATTGCTTAGCAAAGGCATCAGATGAAATCAGTAAAAAAGGTGCTATTGAAGCATGGAACAGGAGGGTATCTGATGGCTGAAGAGAAAAAAGTATGTCCTATTATGTGCGCCGGCGCAAACCAAGCCGTGTGTTATTGTATCGGAAATGATTGTGCATGGTGGCTTGGGTTTGCAAATGATTGTGCCATTCCTACAACGGCGGGGATTTTGGCAGATAGTAGCATTTGTCAAACTCCGTGGCGAAAGGAGGGGATCTGATGGCTGATTTGATAGACAGACAGGCGTTTAGAAAAGAGCTGCTTATCGGTACGGGTTATCTTGATGAAGAAACGCTTATGACGGCAGTAAATGTTCTGGACTGCGCTCCCGCTGTCGATGCCGTGGAGGTTAGTGCTGACGAATTGAAGTACCTCATTAACGACACTATCGTCTATATCTGGCGAATGGAAGATAGCGGCAGAGATAAATCCGAGTTTGGGTATGACGAGCGCAAAGCACTTTTGGAGAAGTTGAAGCGCTTTAAGAAAGAGCACTTTCCCGAGATGAGGTGTTGTGGGGAACGGAGGGAAGA
>JAZNZM010000114.1:0-3505 GCA_045594965.1 Oscillospiraceae bacterium
AACCTTGCCCTGCTCAACGGCCACAAGACGCATACCGCTTACGGCAAACTCACGGAGCAGCACCAGAGCCAGCACCCAGCCCCACATCTCGCCGCTTTGCACAAACCAGCACATAGCGGCCATGACAAGCATCTTGTCTGCCAGAGGATCCATGAACTTGCCGAAGTCTGTTATCATATTGCGGCTTCTGGCAATGTGGCCGTCCAGAAAATCCGTTACGCTGGCTACAATGAAAACCAGCAGAGCTGCCCAGTTGGAGAAGGGGAAGCCCCAGTAAAGAATTATCAGAAAAACGGGCACGAGAGCAATGCGGAGAAGAGTAAGCTTATTGGCAGTATTCATGGTCAAAACTCCTCAGGTATAGTGCTTTCCTCCAGCTGACGGAGGAGACGGGTAAAGAAATCTATCTGGTAGTTGATGTTTTCAAGCCACATGGCCTTTGCGCTTTCTGTGGCAAAATCTATGGGGCGAAGCCTTTCGAGGGAGGGAATGCGTTTTTTTGTCCAACTGAGCTTTTCCTCAAGGCTCATTTCATAAAAGCCGGCATAGCGCATGGCGTCATAAATACGGAAAGCGCCAAAGCGGTCAATATTGTCGGCATCGGCAACGGAAAGCGCAGTTATAGTGCGCCGACCTTCAAAATCCGCCCTGTCATCAACATGGATTGCAATGCCATAGAGAATATCGGCCTTGGCCTGTTCGCTGAGGGAAAGAGTGTCAAGAAAGGGGCGTGCGATGGCTGCCCCAACTCTGCCGTGTTCGTTCCAGCCGCCTTCGGGGATCTCTTTGCAGTAGGCAATGTCGTGCAGGAGGCAGGCAATCGTCAGCGCTTCCCCGTCAAGTCCTTCGCGGCGGGCTATCTCCGCGCCTATGTGAGCCACACGGAGGGTGTGCTCCCAACGGTAAAGCCCATCGCCGGGGTGATTTGCAAACCATGGGCTGTTGTCAAGGCTCTCCTTGACAAAGCTCAGTGTACGGCGGACGTTCTCAGTCATCGCCTTCCACCATCTCGCCCTCGAGGGTAGGGCCTTCAAAGTATGTGTCGGAAATACCGGTAATGCGTACGGAGACGATGTCGCCCTTTTCGCAGTCACCTTCGAAGCAGACCATGCCATCCACATCGGGGGAGTCGGCATAGCTGCGGCCGAGGCACCATGCGCCGTCATGACCGGTGCAGAGCACCTTCATGGTCTTGCCTATACAGGAGAAGTTATAGTCGTCAATAATGCGCTCCTGCACTTCTCGCAAGAGCTCGGCGCGGCGTAGGGCGGTTTCCTCATCGCAGCGGTCGGGCATCTGCTGGGAGGGAGTGCCCTCCTCAGGGGAATAGGGGAAAACTCCGGCGCGCTCTATCTTTGCTTCTTTGATAAACTCACAGAGCTCTTCAAACTCTGCCTCACCCTCGCCGGGATGGCCTACAATAAGGCTTGTACGCAGTACAAGACCGGGAATGCGCTGGCGGAGTTTTTTGAAGAGCTCTCTGTAGCTCTCGCTTGTGCCCCGGCGGTTCATGCGGTGCAGGACCTCGGTATTTATATGCTGGATGGGTATGTCCAGATACTTGACTATTTTGGGGTTAGATGCCACCTCGTCAATAAGCTCATCGTCTATCTCATTGGGATAGAGATAGTGAAGGCGAAGCCACTCTATGCCCTCAATGTCGGAAAGCTCGCGGCAAAGCTCCGCAAGGCGCATTCTGCCGTAGAGGTCGGTGCCGTAGCGGGTGAGATCCTGTGCTATAAGAATAAGCTCCTTAACGCCTATCTCTGCCAAAGCGGAGGCCTCGGCAATGATGTTCTCCATGGGGCGGGAGCGGAAGGAGCCACGGATATCGGGGATGGCGCAGTAATTGCAGCGGTTATTGCAGCCCTCTGCAATCTTGATATAGGCCCATTCGGGACCGGTGGTGAGATAGCGTCCAACCTCATCCACGGGGGCATTTTTGTCTCCAAAGCGGTCGGCGTCCTTGCCTTCCAGTGCAGCGGCAACCACCTCAACTATGTCCTGATAGCTTCCAACGCCAACCATTGCGTCAACCTCGGGAAGCTCCTGCTTTATCTGCTGGGCATAGTGCTGGGGGAGACAGCCGGTGACAATGAGCTTTTTCAGACGGCCCACTTCCTTGAGATAGGCGGCATCCAGAATTTCCTCAATGGCCTCGCTTTTGGCATCGTCGATGAAGCCGCAGGTGTTTATGATGATAACATCGGCCCAGTCTGCGTCCTCAACAATATTATATCCCGCATCCACCAGACGGCAGAGCATCTGTTCGCTGTTTACAAGATTCTTGGCGCAGCCAAGGGATATGAGATGTATAGATTCATTAGCCATAGTATTCTTCCTCAGAAAAGATTTCTTCGTATCTGAAAAGGGCGGAGCGTATCTCCTCCCAGTTGTAGCCACGGCGCACAAGTGCGTCGGAGGCTTTTTTTACTGCCGCTCTGTCGGAGGTGGAAGCACCCCTCATCTTTGAGCGCAGAAGCTTATCCAGAGCCTCGTCCGTATCGGGCATCTCCTCAAGAGCTTCTTCCCAGTGGTCGCGGCCTACCTTGTGGCGGTAAAGCTCGTCCTTCACCCGTCGCTCACCGTAGCCCTTTGCGGCATAGTGCCTTACCAGCATACGGGCATATTCGGCATCGTTTATAAGCCGAAGCTCAATAAGCCTTGCAAGCACTGCGGCTGCGTGATGCTCGCTTTCGCCCTTTTCTATAAGCCGGTCATATAGCTCACGTTCGCTCATAGGCCTTGCACCTATCATGCGAAGGGCTCTTTCCTTGGTCCTGCCAAGGTTTGCAGCGTCGCTGATAGAGGAAAACTCATCCTCGCTGAGCTCACGGCCTGAATAGAGGGAAAAATCCGCAATGACGGCAAGCCCCATTTTCATGGAGCTGCCGTCGGAAAATTTAACTTCATAGTGTTCGGGACGAATTTCCCGAATCTCGCTTACAGTCAAGATGCTCAGCCCTCAAAATCGTCGGCAGAGATGTCAACTGCGCGGCCTGCTGCCTGAGCAGCCTTGCGGGCCTGGGGAGTCATGAGCTTATAAGCATTGTCGCGGATCTGCTGCTCAATGCCGTCGCAGATGTCGGGATGGCTCTGGAGATACTCCTTGAGAGCGTCGCGGCCCTGAATCCGCTGCTCGCCGACGGTGTACCATGCGCCGCCCTTGTCGATGAGCTCAAGCTTTACACCAAGGTCGATTATCTCGCCAACCTTGCTGATGCCCTCGCCGTAGATAATGTCGAACTCGGCCTCTTTGAAGGGGGGGGCCACCTTGTTCTTGATAACCTTGGCGCGGGTGCGGTTACCAACCATTTCGCCGCCTACCTTGAGAGTTTCCACACGGCGGACGTCAATGCGGACAGAGGCGAAATATTTCAGAGCGCGGCCGCCGGGGGTGGTCTCGGGGTTGCCGTACATAACGCCTATCTTCTCGCGGAGCTGGTTGATAAAGATTACGATGCAGTTGGTCTTGGAAATGGTACCTGCCAGCTTGCGGAGAGCC
>JAZNZM010000115.1:0-4464 GCA_045594965.1 Oscillospiraceae bacterium
CGTGGTTCTGGCAACAGGCGGCATAGGGGGCAACGACGAGATGTGCGAGGACCTCTGCCCCATAGCAAACAGAGTGGCTGCCAAGGTCTGCGGCCCCAGGGGCTGCGATAATGGCGACGGTCACAGAGCCGCCTTGTGGGCAGGTGCCGCTTTCGAGGACGGGCCTTTCCCCACAATACTTCATCCTCAGGCCAACCGCCATTCAAACTTCTGCTTCCTCTTTGTCCGTCCTGACGGAAAGCGTTTCATGAACGAGGATAACTATCTTCAGGCAAGGGCCTTCGGCGTTATCAAGGAGGGCTTGAAGTATGCATGGGCCATTATGGACTCTGCATGGCGGGAGAAGGTGCCCGAAACCCTGAAATACGGCGGCGGCATCTACTGGGGTCATGATTTCCCCCTTGGCAAGCGGGATGAGTTCCAGCTTGAGCACGAGGAGGAGAGAATGGAATGGGGTCTGCGCACAGGCTGCACCGTTATGGCAGACACCCCCGAGGAGCTGGCGGAAAAGATGGGTGTGGACCCTGAGGGCTTTGCCGAAACTCTCAGAAACTATAACGAGATGTGCGCCAATGGGCGCGACACCCAGTTCGGCAAGAGAGCGGAGCTTCTCATTCCTCTGGATAAGCCACCATACATAGCCAGAAAATATGGCCCCGCTCTGCTCAGCGTTGTGGGCGGCGTCAGGGTCAACAGCTCCATGGCTGTCCTCAACGGAGAGGGCAGGGCGATACCCGGTCTTTATGCCATAGGAAATACCGCCGGAGGCCGCTACGGAGTGGATTATCCCATGCTTATACCGGGAAACAGCCACGGAACCGCACTTACTTTCGGTTATCTCCTTGGCAGATGGCTCGGAGCGTGATATGATGTTAAAAGCTAAACTAAATGAGGCCAAGTGCCGCGGCTGCGGCTGCTGTGTCCGCTCCTGCCCCATGGGCGCGATAGCTCTGGGGGCAGAAAAAGCGGAGATAGGAGAAGCCTGCGTGGGCTGCGGCTGCTGCGTGAAGGCCTGTCCCTTTGAGGCCTTGCATCTTGAAATAAAATGATTTGCGGAGGACAGAAAAAGATGCTTACTGCAAGAGAGAATCTTCTTGAGACTTTAAAGAAGGGCGGAAAGCCCGACAGACTTCTGAAACAGTATGAGCCCTTCGGCTTTGTTTTCGGCAACCCCGTCACGGGATATATTCGAGGCATACCCTATCCCGGCATGGAGCCACAGACCGACCGCTGGGGCACAGTCAGCATCTGGCCTCTGGGCACTCCGGGAGCCATGCCCCATATAACCGAGGAGACCAAGGTTATCAAGGACATCACCTGCTGGCGTGACTTTGTGAAGGTGCCCGACCTTATTGCCAACTGCGATGCTGAGGAGCTTTGGCTGCCCTATCTGGAAAATCAGGCAAAGATAAATAAGGATGAAAAGCTTATAACCGCTCTTGCACCCACAGGTGTCTTTGAACGCCTGCACTACCTCATGGGCTTTGAGGACACCTTCATCAACCTTATGGAGGAGCCGGAGGCAATGGCAGACCTCTGCGAGGCCATTGGCGAATACCGACTGAAGGGCTTCAAACTTATGGTGGAGCATTCCCACCCCGAGGTGCTTCTCTCCCACGACGACTGGGGAGACAAGCGCAACCTCTTCATGCAGCCCGAGCTTTGGCGCGAGTTCATAAAGCCCCAGTATGAAAAGGCCTACGGCTATCTCCACGATAATGGCGTCATCATCCTCCATCATGCCGACAGCTTCCTTGAGCCCATTATTGAGGATATGATAGACATCCATATCGATATCTGGCAGGGCGTGCTGCCCCAGAATGATATTCTCAGGCTCCAGAAGCAGATAGACGGACGCATGACTCTCATGGGTGGTATAGACGCTGCCATTGTGGACCGCCCGGATACCACCGAGGAGGAAATCCGCGCCGAGGTCAGAAAGGTCTGCGAGACCTATGCCTCAGGCGGAAACTTCATTCCCAGCATAACCTACGGTATGCCCGGCACCATCTATAAGGAAAACAACGCCATCATCGACGATGAAATAGACCGTTTTAATGCCAATTGCTTTGGCAGATAATGAGGAAAAAATATGGCTGTAAACATTCCGGCCATGTCACCCACATGGCCTGCGGTGGAGCGTGAAACACCCATCACGCCCCGTGAAAATCTGCTTCTGGCTCTTGAACACAAAAAGCCTATGTGGATGCCCAATCTATATGCGGATTCCCAGATGGCCATAAGCCGCAATAACCGCGACGGAGTGCCCAAGGACAGGGCTGGCTATGACTGGTTCGGCACATATTATGCCTATTCCCCCAGCGTGGGAATAAACCTGCCTTCCGGCGGTGTCTTCGATGAGGTTACTCAGTGGCGGGAAAAGGTGAAGTGGCCGGATCTGCGCTCCATTGACTGGAGAAGCGACCTTGAGGGCTTCAAAAGGGATGAAAGCAAGGCTCTCTACATGCGCTTCAGCAACGGTATCTTCGAGCGGCTTCATGCCTTTGAGGACTTTGAACAGGCCATGGTGGATCTCATCACCGAGCCGGAGGAGTGCAGAGCCCTTTTCGAGCGCATAGCAGACTATAAAATAGAGCTTTTCAACTGCCTCAGGGATGTGTTCCCACTGGACTACATTGTGGCTGCCGACGACTACGGCACGGCGCGGGGCCCCTTTTTCTCCACTCAACTCTATGAGGAGACCATCCTGGAGCCTACCCGCCGCTTCGTGAAGGCGGTGCAGGCAAGGGGCACAAAGTTTATAGCCCACTGCTGCGGCAAGGTGGATGCCTTCATTCCCTATCTGGTGGATGATCTTGGGGTGGACGGCCTTGAGATACAGGGCATAAACGATATTCCGGGCATTATGAAAAAATACGGAGACCGTGTGCTCATTGAGTATAAGGCCGATGCTGAGATCGTCCATGATGACGAGGTCACAGATGAGACCATGCTGGAGCATGTTCGACACATTGTTGACACATTTGGCGCTCATGCAAACCCCGGCTCAGGAGTGGCAATGAATCTCCAAAGCAGCTTCAAGGATAAATACTACCTGATGGAAGAGGAGCTTTACCGCTACTCACTGGCTAAATATTCCCATGGGGAGGATAAATGATGAATAACTATACTACCTATAATGTGGATGTTCTCATATGCGGAGGCGGTGTTGCAGGCGCTGCCGCAGGCATTGCCGCTGCCAGACAGGGGCTGAGAGTTCTGCTTCTTGAAAAGCGTGAAAGTCTGGGCGGTCTTGTAACCAACGGATACATAACAGGCATAGCAGGCCATGTGGACGGAATCTGCCAGGAGTGGGTCAGCCGTCTTGCCGCTCAGGGCAAGGCTCTTGTGCGCCCCCATCTGCCTGCTGTTGAGCCTGAAAGTGGCAAGGTGGAGCTGGAGCATATGCTTCTGCAGGCCGGCTGCCGCATACTGTATGGTGTGTATATTGCCGACTGTGTGGTCAGGGACGGCCGCATTGAATCCGTAATCGCCTATGGCGCCGGAGGCAAGCTGGAGATAAAGGCCAAGGTATTTATAGATACCACCGGCGACGCTATTGTTGCCAACGCCGCAGGTGTGCCCTGCGAGATCGGCAATGCAGAGTATATGGGTCTCAACGAATCCACCTCCATGGGCTTCCGCCTGAGCTATGTGAACTACAAAAAGTACAAGGAAGAGTGGGAAAAGTATAAGGATTGGCTGAAGACCCGTCCCATCGAGGAGCATCTGAACTATCTTGTCTACAAGCAGCACGAGGCAATAGCTAACGGAGACCTGCCCTATATCGTGGCTCCCGGCGCTCTTGTCTACCCCGTGGTGGGCAGCAGCAACGAGGAGTGCATGGATGTAACTCTGGACGCCACCCACTCCCACTACTGCCGCAACGACAGCGTGGAGGATCTCTCCAGACAGATAGTTGACCAGCACAGAAAGGTGCTGATGCTGGTGGACTTCATGAAGAAATATATGCCCGGCTTTGAAAACTGTGCCCTCACCCATTTTGCCGAGATGAACGGCACCAGAGAAAGCCGCAGGATAGTGGGACGCTATATCTATACTGCCCGGGATATCTGCAATGCTGAAAAATTCCCCGATGGCATCGCCATCTTCCCCGAGGTGCTGGATGCCCACCACCCCACCAGCAGCAAGGGCGACGCCAAGCGCCATATCCACCTTCCCGAGCCTGTACCCAACGGCGTGTGCCGCATAAGTGAGGATGATGACGACCTCTTCATGCATCCCTTCGTGCCTATGGGTGGCTGGGAAGCCAGACCCCATCCCAGAAACTTTGCGGAGATTCCCTACCGTGCTCTGGTGGCAGAGGGTGTTGATAATCTCCTCAGCGCGGGACGCTGCCTCTCTGCCGACTGGGATGCCATCGGCGCCGTGCGTATTATTGCCACCTCCATGACTACCGGTCAGGCCGCAGGCAATGCCGCAGCCATATGCGTGAGGGAGAAC
>JAZNZM010000116.1:0-3719 GCA_045594965.1 Oscillospiraceae bacterium
TGACTCAGGCGGTGAGAACCTCAGCAGCCTTCTTTGCAGCGGATGCGCCGTCAGCGGTGTAGATGTCAGCACCGATCTGATCGCAGAACTCCTGGGTTACAGGTGCGCCGCCGACAAGGCCGGTGACCTTCTCGCGGACGCCGGCTTCCTTGATGGCCTCAACGACCTTTTCCATGACGGGCATGGTGGTGGTCAGCAGAGCGGAGCAGCAAACCAGGTCGCAGCCCTCATCCTTTGCGGTCTGGGCAAACTTCTCGGGAGCAACGTCAACACCGAGGTCGATAACGTCGATGTTCTGGCTTTCGAGCATGAGCTTGACGATGTTTTTGCCGATATCGTGGAGGTCGCCCTGAACGGTACCGATGCAGGCCTTGCCAATGGGCTGATTGCCTTCAGCTGCGAGGAGGGGCTTGATGAGCTCGGTGCCCTTGTTCATTGCGCGGGCAGCGACGAGAACTTCGGGAACGAATGCTTCGTTGCGGGTGAAGCGGTCACCAACGATGTTCATGCCGTGGAGAAGACCGTTGTTCAGGATGTCCTGAGCGGTGTGGCCCTGCTCGATAGCCTGAGGAACGAGCTCCTTGATGAGCTTCATTTTGCCGTTCTGTATTGCCTGGGAAATTTCTTCGATGATGGTCATATGAATATCTCCTTGTATTTATATTTAGTTCATGTTTATAGAATAGTTAAAAAAAGAACAAAAGTATATAACGAATTTATGATTTTTTGTAATTTTTTTATATATAGCTCTATTTGCGCCCATATTCCTTGTCGGTATCTATGCGACGGGAGCGTTTTCTGAATTTATCGGGGGTAACGCCGCTGAGACGCTTGAATACCTTGCAGTAATAGCTCTGGTCGTTGAAGCCCACCATGGAGCAGATGTCGGCAATGGAAGCAGTGCTGGACAGAAGCAGGCTCTTGCTGCGCTCTATGCGTATCCCGTTCAGTGCCTCCTTGAAGGTGATGCCCATCTCGTCCTTGAAAATACGCGAAAAATATGCCGGGGAATAGCCCACCAGAGCTGCCGCCTCCTCAAGACTCAGCTTGCGGGCATAGTTATAGTTCATGTGCTCCTTCACCTTGTGCATGGCCTCGGTGTGTTTCACATCCATCATATCGAAAACATGGCGCATGAAACGGCTGAGGGTGCTGGCCAGCCAGTGGGTCAGCTCCTCCTGAGTGCCAAGAATGCGCATATCCTTCATATAGCGGTGGCTCAGTTCAAAGATACGCTGGGGATTGGCACCGCCGCTGATAGCGGCTCTGGAGAGAACTACCATAAGCTCTGCCACACGGGTATACATCTCTTCCGAGCCGCTGGTGTAGAAGAATATGTGACCCAGAAGCTCGTTGAGCAGGCGGGAGGCAGCAATGGAATCGCCCTGACTTATGGAGGAGTACAGCTCGTTTTCCTTCTCTATAGGGTATTGGGAGTTTACCTCGCCGGATTTGAGAGCGGAGATATAGCTGCTTATGTAGTTTTGCTGCTCGTGCTGGTCCCTTATAATGAAAAGCTCATGGCTGCTGTCGCTGACATATACGGCGTTGGCAAACAGCTGGCCCGAAAGATAATCCAGCCTCTGAGGGCCGGTGGATGGGACGGTGGAGAGAATTTCCACAGCCTCGGTAATCTTTTCCTCGCTGAGCTCCATACGGGAAAAAATATCGCCGGCCAGAAGGTCCTCGGTGTCCATGATGAGGGCGGGGCCGCCAATAAAGGCACCTGCGTAAATCCCGGCAGACAGTATGGGGGAGGCGAAAAAGGCCATGCCGATGGGGCAGAAATATATGTAGCGTCCGCCGAAACGCTCGCTCTGTCGGGCAGAAAAACCGTGGAGACCCTTGCAGGGGAAGCTGCAGCCCAGAGCCTCACTAAGCTTTGTGCAGGCAGCGCAGCCGCTTTGCTCCGGTCCATTTTCGTAAATAAGGCCACCTTCCCTATCCAGAAGAGCGCAGTTGACACCGCTTGTGTGGGAGAAAAAATCAACAGTCTCCCGTGCAACAGCGGTGTCCAGTCTTGAATCGGGGACAGGGCCTTTTGCCTTTGTTTCTCTGGACTGTGCCATAGTGTGCCTCCTACAAACCGAAATAAGGAATTATTCGTAGAAAAAATCATAAAATCACAAATATTTTATATACAAATACCTCAGGAGTCAATATAATATTGTTAACAGGCAGATAATTTGGAGGTAAAAGCCCGATGTATGAAGAACTCTATGAGCGCATACCGGATCCGGAGGCCTATAAAGAGCGCATAGGCCTTGGGGGAGCGGAGCTTAAAGCTGATAAGGAAAGTCTTGACAGGATAATTTATTCTCATCTTACCCATGTGGCTTTTGAAAATCTGGACACATGGGGCAGAGGTGTGGCTCCTGAGCTTGGCATAAAAAAGCTTTATGAAAAGATTGTTCTCAGACGGCGGGGTGCTTGGTGCTTTGAGCTTAACAGTCTTATGAATGCTTTCCTGAAGGAACTGGGCTTTGAGACCTACCTCGTGGTTTCCCATGTTATGGGAGTCCGCAAGGAGATACATCCGCCTGCCCATTGCTCCATCGTTGTAACCATAGACGGAGAAAAGTATTTCTGCGATGTGGGCTTTGGAGGGCCTGTGCCCTTTGGGGCAATGCCCTTCAGCGGAGAGAGCCGTTTTGGCTTCCATATTGCCCATGAGGGTATGTATACAAAGCTCTGCAACGAGGTGGCAGGCTATGTAGCGCTGCAGTTCAAGGATATTCCTGCGGACAGTGTGGAGCTTGTTCCCCTGAATTACTACATATCTCAGACACCTGAATCCATATTCCGAAATGAGTTCCATGTCAATATCCGCTACCCTGACGGAAGTGCCGCTATAAGCGAAAACCAGTTCAAGCTGCGCCGTGGGGATGAGCGTATTGAAAGGGACCTTGTCATGGAGGAGATTCCTGCCGTCCTGAAGGAATACTTCTATATCGATCCGGAAAGTGTGCACTTCCGCAATCTTGGTCCAAACCCAAACTGATAATCAAATTAATAGGGCATTAAGCAAAACCCGGTGCGGAGGAATCCGCACCCGGTGAGATGATGGGCTTCATGGGCACAGGTAACAACCCCATGGTCGGTATGACCGTTTCCGTGGCTGTTGCTGTTGAGGAGTCTCTGAAGTAAGGTTTTTACCCTAAAAGCAAGCAAAATGCTCCTGATCGTTAAGGTCAGGCGCATTTTTTCGGCCTCTGAACCCCTGATTTTTGACCGAATTTTGTGGACAAAAAATTTTCGTCCACATTTATCCACATTTTACGCTTGGGACAGCTTCGTGGATACTGTCGGCATCCTTGACTAAACTATCGTTCATGCTCCGCACTCGGTTGGCAACATGGTTCTCTCGGTTCAGGCTCTCCACGGTGTCCTTACCCGTAAACTTCTTGGCCTTGACGGTAATCTCAGGGCTTTCCCTCGGGTGATGAACTTGGAGGACTGAACGCTATCCACCAAAAGCCGCAGTTCGTAAGGCTAAAAAGGCGGGTTCAGAAGTCGGTAGCCCTTCTTGTGGGGATCGTAGTCCAACTGCAAACCGCAGATGTCCCCCAAGGCGGCAAAGTCCTGATACAAGGTCTTTTTCTCCACAGGCATATCGTGTTCTTCCAAAAGCTGCTCCAATTCCCGCCGCTTCACAATGTGGGTTCTGCCCGCATTGGCTTCAAGGTATTGCTTCAAAAGCAGCAGGCGGACAGCGATGT
>JAZNZM010000117.1:0-10002 GCA_045594965.1 Oscillospiraceae bacterium
TCCTTATATATTTTGAACTATAATGGGCGTTTGAAAATAATTTAAACCCAACGTTCACTATGTAATAGAGGGAGAAGCATTTCTCCCAATGCCTTTTTCGCGGTCCCATGGGTTAACCCATGGGCGCAAGGGAGGCCTCCCCTGCGCTATGTCCGTCTATGGCGGACATGAATGGCGACATGTACGGACAAGCGGCTACAAAAGTATATACTAATATAAATGGGATGTCAATAAAGCATTTTCTGGGAAATCAGGATTTTTGTTACTGTCACCGTACGGACCATTTAAGGCTCTTCATAAGCTTTCTGAGAAGCAGGGGAGCGGCCACTGCGGCAGCTTTTGCAGCAATGAGCAGAACATACTCTCCGGCACCGCCGTCAATACCGTTGAGGAGGGTGAAAACCAGTATGCAAATAAATCCGGCTCCCGCGAAGGCGGCGCAGCAGACGCATGCTGCCGGTATTCTCAGAACACTGCTGCCGTAGACATACTCACGGAGCTTTTCGCCCTTGATGATTATCTTGCTCACAGCCCAGAGGAGAACAAAAACGGAAACGGCCTCTCCCATATAGGGGATTATCACATAAAAGCAGTTGCCCATACCGCCGGCGCGGACAAAGCCGGCTGCGACAAGACCTAAAAAGCCAAGAACTGTCAATGCGGCTATTTCTGTAATGGCGCGGCGGTAGCTTTTGCCCTGAGGCTCATAGCAGTAATAATCGCCCACATAAACATACTCACCGGCCAGATTGGGACGGATATCGTTGAGGTATGAGCGTCTGCCCTTCTTCTTTTTCTTGTCGCCGGTGTTTGCCATGTAACATCTCCGCAGCTGGAACTTTCAGCACTGATGCAAATTGTTAATGCTTTAACTTGCAAAAGCGCCTAACTGTAAAAATACAGATTGATTATAGCATATAAATTAAAAACCCACAAGGCAAAAATATGCTAAATGCGATAATTTGTTAATAAATATTTTGAATTTATGTAATATTTTCGCATTTTATCCGGCACAGCTATAATGGGGCTGAAAGAAGGTTTGTGTCCGTCCGTGAAAAACGGAAATAAGTGATAAATGGAGATGTCGGTTTTCGACATCTCCATTTATCACTTATCTGAATTCTCTGTAAATGGCGCGGACGGCTTCCTCATAGTCGGCCTCTTCAACGGCAACTATAATATTCAGCTCACCGGAGCCCTGGTCTATCATGCGGATGTTTATTCCGGCATCGGCCAGAGTGCGGAAAATGCGGGCTGCGGAGCCGCGTGCGGCTACCATGCCCCGACCAACCACGGCTATCATGGCCAGATTGCTCTCAACCTCTACATGGTCGGGCTGAAGATACCGGGCAATGTCTGCCATGACCGCGTCCTCAACTCCGTGGAAGGCCGCGGAGGACACAACGGCGGACATGGTATCTATACCGGTGGGGCAGTGCTCAAATGGAATACCGTGGTCTGCGAATATCTGCAGCAGCCTTACGCCGAAGCCCACCTCTCCGTTCATCATGCTCTTTTCCACATGAACGCTGGTGAAGCCCTTCTTGCCGGCAATACCGGTGACGGTGCGTGTGCGGCCTCCCTCGGGTGCTGTGGGGACTATCATTGTGCCCGCATCCCCGGGACGGTTTGTGTTTCGGATGTTGATGGGAATACCGGCCTTGCGCACGGGGAACACGGCATCCTCATGGAGTACGGAGGCGCCCATGTAGCTTAGCTCGCGCAGCTCACGGTAGGTGAGCAGCTCTATGGTCTGGGGCTCGGGAACGATGCGGGGATCTGTGAAGAGCATTCCGGATACGTCGGTCCAGTTTTCGTATATATCCGCGCCTACGGCCTGCGCCACAAGAGAACCGGTGACATCGGAGCCGCCACGGGAGAAGGTGTGTATATTGCCGCGCTCGTCTGCTCCGTAAAAGCCTGGGATAACGGCACGCTCAAAGCCTGCAAGAGCGGCAGAGAGATCACGGTATGTCTCGTCGGCAAGGAAGCGTCCGTCCAGAGTGAAGCGGATGGACTCGGCAGCGTCATAGAAATCATATCCCAAATATGCTGCAAGAATTTTGCTGTTGAGGTATTCGCCGCGGCTTGCCATATAGTCACGGGAGAGCTTACCGTGGAGATGGCTGCGGATTTTGGCAATCTCGCGCTTGAGGGGGAATGCCACATCCAGCTCCTCTATGATTCCGGAGAATCTGAGCTCGATGGTGCTGAGCTGCTCCTCGAAGTCCTCCCCGGCTGCCGCCAGATCGTAGCAGCGGTAGAGCATGTCCGTAACCTTGGTGTCGGAGGAGCTGCGCTTGCCGGGAGCGGAGGCCACCACATAGCGGCGCTCAGACTCGGCCTTTATTATATCCGCAACCTTGCGGAACTGTGCGGCATCGGCAAGGGAGCTGCCGCCAAACTTGCATACTTTCTTATCCATATCTTATCTTCCTGTTCTTTGTGTTTGGAATGGCTCCCCCCCTCCGGGGAGAGGCAAAGAGGTATTTATATATCGTATATGAGCAGATCCTCAAGGCTCTCCCGCCTTACGGCGGTATAGCTTTCGCCGCCACGGAGCATGACGATGGGAGGACGGGGAATGCGGTTATAGTTGGATGCCATGGAATAGTTATATGCGCCCGTGGTGCATACCGCCACAATGTCACCCCTGCCAACTGTGGAGGGGAGAGAGACAGCAGGCTGGATAATATCTCCGCTCTCGCAGCAGCGGCCCACAAGGTCGCAGACAAAGTCAGTATTTTCGTCCATGCGGTTGGCACAGAAGCAGGTGTAAGCGGAGCCGTAGAGGGCGTAACGGGGATTATCCGTCATGCCGCCGTCGATGGAAACATAGTTCTTATAGCCGGGAATGGTCTTTACCGTGCCAACGGTGTATACCGTCATGCCGGCATCGGCGGCTATGCCTCTGCCGGGCTCCAGAAGTATGGTGGGCACCGCAATGCCTTCTTCGGCGCAGCAAGCCTTCACCGCTGCGGCCACATCGGCTATCTTGGCGGAAATATCCAGATATGGGTCGGAGTCCACATAACGGACACCGTAGCCGCCGCCCAGATCCAGCTCGCGGCATACAAAGCCGTGGCGCCGCTGCATCTCGGCTATAAAACGCAGCATAACAAGGGCGCTGCGCTCGAAAACATCTTCGGCAAAGACCATGGAGCCCACATGGCAGTGGAAACCCGCAAGGTCTATATTGGAGAGATCCAGAGTGCGGAGAAGTATCTCCTCTGCCTGACCGGTCTCGATGGCGCTGCCGAACTTGGAGTCCACCTTGCCGGTGTTCACGGCCTCATAGGTGTGGGTGTCTATGCCGGGGGTAAGGCGCAGCAGAATCTTCTGCCTGATGCCGCGCCCTGCGGCCTCGGCATTTATAGCCAGCACTTCCTCAATGTTGTCTGCCACGAAACAGCCAACGCCCTTTTCCATGGCAAAGGCTATGTCCGCGTCGGTCTTGTTGTTGGAGTGGAAGCAGGCGCGGGACATATCGAAGCCGGCGGCGGATGCGGTGAGGATCTCGCCTGAGGACACAACATCCACACCCAGACCTTCCTCAGCCATGATGCGGTACATCTGCTTGAAGGAATTGGCCTTGCTGGCATATAGAATGCGGAAATTTTCTCCGAAGGCGGCGCGGAAGGCGCTCATATACTTGCGGCAGTTATGGCGGACTCTGTCCTCGTCCATAAGGTAGAGGGGAGTGCCGTATTCCCTGGCCAGAGCGCAGACATCCTGTCCGGCAAAGAGAAGGCGGCTGCCTTCGGCGGATATATTGGAGCAGATAAAATTCATAAGCATCAAATCCTGTATCAAAGCATTTTTGCCCGAAGCTCCTCCGGGGAGAGAGGTGAGAGCATTGCGGGGGGAATATCAAAAACCGTCTTGCAGCCCGTCTGTCCGGATTTTTGCATACGCACAAGAGCGCGGGCACAGGCCACAAGGACACTGGCGGTAAATTCGGGGTTGGAGTCAAGGGCAAGATTATATTCTATGGTGTGTTTGTGCTCACCGGAAAGTCCGGTGATTCCGCTTCTTATGACGCAGCCGCCGTGGGGCAGGGCAGAGTGCTTCTCCGCCATTTCTTCAGCGGAAATAAATTCAACCGTGGTGTCATAGTCGGCGAAATAGTTGGGCATGGTGACAATGGCCTCTTTTATAGCCTCCTTGTCGGCCCCCTCAGCTGCCACAACATAGCATTCTCTCAGATGCTTCTGACGGGTGCTGAGCTGGGGATTTTCGCCCTTTCTCACAGCTTCGAGGGCTGCAGGGACGGGGACCGTGTACTGCCTTGCGTCCAGAACTCCGGGAATATGGCGAATGGCATCGGAGTGACCCTGACTCACGCCTCTGCCCCAGAAGGTGTAATCCCGTCCCTCAGGCAGAATGGCAGAGGCATAAAGCCTTGCGACGGAGAACATACCGGGGTCCCAGCCGCCGGAGATAAGAGCCACATTGCCGCCCTTTGCAGCGGCGGAGTCCACATTGGCAAAATGCTCCGGAATGCGGGCGTGGGTATCGAAGGAGTCTACAACGTTGAAGTGCTCCGCGAGAGCAGGAGTCATAGTCGGCAGGTCTGTGGCAGAGCCTGCGCAGATGATAACAACATCAATCTCCTCTTTGTATTTTTCAATATCTGAGGCCGGATAGACAGCGGCATTGGTGAGGGTTTTCAGAGCGGAAGGCTCACGGCGGGTGAAAATGCCGAAAAGCTCCGCATCGGGGTTTTGGGTGATGGCGCACTCAACGCCTTTGCCTATGTTGCCGTAGCCGTAAATTGCTATTTTCATGTGGGAGAGACCTCCTTGGATTGGGCTTTGGGTAATCGGGGACAATATGATACAGGGGGAAACCGCTGTGTCCACCCGTAGGGGCGATTCACGAATCGCCCGCGGGTCGATGTGGGCATTGACCCCTACGATAATTATGCACCCACACCGTAGGGCGTGGGCTTGCTGCCGCCGTATTTGCGGGACGGGAAACCCGTCCCCTACGAAGTGAACAAAGCCTTCCCCTGGGGGAAGGTGGCATTTGCGCAGGCAAATGACGGATGAGGGAATTTGTTTTGTAGGGACCGGCGTCCTCGACGGGGCAGACAGAATATTTAAAATGCCACCATATCCTTCATGTCGTAAAGTCCGGGGCCTTTGCTCATGAGCCAGTCGGCCGCCGCCAGAGCGCCCTCTGCGAAAAGGGCACGGGAATGAGCCTCATGACGGAGGGTGATGGTCTGGTTCTGTGTTCCCACCATTACCTCGTGCTCGCCTACGATATTGCCCATGCGTATGGCATGGATGCCAATTTCGGTGGGGGTGCGTTTTGCCATGCCGCTGCGGCCAGGGTTCAGCTCGCTTTCGGGGCGTACCTCCTGAATGGCTCTTGCTATGGCAAGGGCAGTGCCGCTGGGGGCGTCCAGCTTGCGGTCATGGTGCTTTTCGATTATCTCTATCTCCGCGTCGGGCATGGCCGCTGCGGTCTTTTTGGCAAGCTCAATCAAAAGGGCGATGCCCAGAGAATAGTTGGCGGCAAAGAAAAGTGGTATCTTCTCCGAGGCGGCAGCAATGGCGGTGCGCTCAGAGTCGGTCTGGCCTGTGGTTGCCAGCACAAGGGGGATGGAGTTTGCGGTGCAGAAATCAAGAAGAGCATTGGTGCAGGCGTGGTGGGAAAAGTCCACAAGGCAGTCTATGTCCGTGGGAGCGGCTTCGAAACCTGCGAAGCAGGGGAAGCCCTCAACATTGGCCTCGCTCTGGTCAACGCCGCAGACAAGTTCCGCACCTCTGTAGCCGTTTCTGGCCAGATTCAGCACTTCCCTGCCCATGTGACCCAGCATGCCGTTTATAAGAATCTTCATATCCTTATCCCTCTTTTGTCTCAGATAAGTCCCTGCGCCTTCATAAGAGCCAGGAGCTTTGCTTCATTGGCGCTCTCCATGGGGGTGAGAGGCAGGCGCAGGTTATTGCCGCCAAAGCCCATGGCTGCCATAGCTGCCTTCACGGGGATGGGGTTCACCTCGCAGAAGAGGGCCTTGATAAGAGCGGTGTACTGACACTGGAGCTTGGCGCTCTCGGCAATCCTGCCCTCGAAGAAGAGGTGGCAGAGGCGGCTGGTCTGGGCGGGCATTATGTTGCTCAGAACGGAAATAACACCGCTGCCGCCCATAGCGAGGATGGGGACTATCTGGTCATCGTTGCCGGAGTAGATATCCAAGCTGTCGCCTATAAGAGCGGCGGTTTCAACTATCTTGCTGATGTTGCCGTTGGCCTCCTTGATGGCGGCGATGTTGGGGTGCTTGGCAAGCTCCAGATAGGTGGAAGGCTCAATGCCCACTCCGGTGCGGGAGGGTACATTATATACGATAATTGGCTTGTCCGATGCGTCCGCAATGGCGTTGTAGCTGGCGATAAGTCCCTTCTGGGTGGCCTTATTATAATAAGGAGTCACCACCAGCATGGCATCGGCACCGATGGAGCAGGCGAACTTTGTAAGGTCAACAGCGTAGGCGATGTCATTGCTTCCGGTACCGACGATGCAGGGAACGCGGCCGCCTATGCGCTCGGTGGCGTATGCCAGAACCTCTCTGTGCTCGGCATCGCTGAGGGTGGAGCCTTCACCGGTGGTTCCTGCTATAACGAGAGCATCGATACCCTCATTTATCTGCCAGTCGATGAGACGGCCGAAGGACTCATAGTCAACGGCTCCGTCAGCGTGCATGGGGGTGATAAGGGCTGTGGCTGCGCCACGGAAAATGGGATTTGCGGTCATGGTTCGTTTCTCCTTATTAAAATGGGTATTACTGCGTATTGCAAGACCGGGAAAATATAACCAGCCAAGGCAGAAATCTGCATTGGCTGAGAAAAATCATAATAATCCGAATAGCCCCCTGAGGGCTTAATCCGCAATCAATACATAGCTCTCCGCACAATGCGACAGTCAGGCAGATATTATCTGCATAACCAGATGGAAGTCCGCTCGTCCTCCACCTTCGGCAGCAGCCCCTTTCTCCCCGGCAGCGCGACAGCGTATCGCTTCCTGCACCGGAGGTACTTTTGACAACCGCACCTCTATCCTTTCATTGCAATATTCAGTTTATGGCATTGTACTCTTATTAAAAGACTATGTCAAGAGAAAAATTTAATTTGGTAAATCGATGAAGATGTTTGTCCCTTGTCAGGCTCAGCCCAGACTGCGGGTGATTTCGGCGTACTCGCCTTCTGCTGCGTCCCTTATCGCAGGGGCAAGAGCCTCGAGCTTTTCCTGAGAAATGCTGGGCTTGCCGGGATTGGGCTTGTCCTCAAGTATAAGCACGGCTGCGCCGTCCGTTACTATGATCTTGTCCTCAACCTGCGCCAGAATAATACCGGATGCAAAGTCGAGAGATTGGGAAAAACGCAGCTCCTCAAGGGCAGGGCCGAAGGAACGGGCAAGGGAACAGCTGAAGCTGCCGCTATGTTCTCTTCCAAGACTGATAAGCCCCACGATTGCCCCATCGCAGAGTACAGGGCAAATAAGATCAGGCTCTGAGGTGGCTTCGATCTCACTGTCAAAATGGTAGAGGGTGCAGGGCGTCCCCAGCTTCAGGGAGGACTGCTCCGCTTTGGGCAGTCCAAGTATCTCCTTGTCCTCGTCGGGGTCAGCCCTCAGCCGGTCGAGGTGAGCCCTCGCCTGAAAAACAGCATTGGCGTCGGCGGTGGAGTTAATAAGCAGCTCGTGTCCCGCACCGTGGATGAGCTTGCGAAGCTCCTTTTCGCTTGCCTTGCTCATGTCGCAGCCGGGAAAAACCTCCTCATAGGCCGCAGAGAGAGCTTTGCCGTAGTCGCTTTCGAAGTCTGTGCAAAATTCCTCGAAGCGCCAGAGACTGAGTTCACCGTCGCTGTTTTCCATGATGAGATAGCGCTGGTTCACTTCACCGATAACACGGTAAAGGCGGCATTTCTCGGTGCAAAGGGGTTCGGTGGAAACAATCACAAGGGCATCTTTGTTATAGACTTCCCCAAGATAGTCCTCCAGTCTCAGCCCATAGGATTCCACAAGGCTGTACTGGGCAACCCGCTTTTTGATTTTGATGTGCTCAATCGGGGCTTCCTCCACGGGGCTGTCGCCGATCTCAAGCTCTATGTCGCTGAGAAGCCGCCCAAGGCTGAGCTCAGCTTTGCCGTTTCCGCAGCCCACGAGGCACAGGCAAAGGGCCAGCAGCAATATGAGTATTGTTTTTTTCATTCTCCTGTCCCCTCCTTTTTCTTCACTCTAACATAGAGACGGGAAAAAATGTGAAAAGTTTCGTCGAATTAAGGAAAAATTAAGAATTTTTGTTTCAAGGCTTTCGTATACTCCGTAGGGGATCGGGGAGGGAAGTAATTGGGGTGCTGTCTGCTTTCCGATTGCAAATCGGGACGCACCCTGCAGGCGTGGATTCCTGCATGCCCTCGCGGGATGCCGGTTTATGAAATGTCCTGGGGATATGGCTGCATGGCGGATTCTATGGACTCCATGCCCATTTCGCTGAGATCGTCCGGATTAACCGGAAGCTCGCTGCCAATATAGGCAAAACGGGAGATCAGCCCCTCACTTTGTTCCACGGCAATGAATCTCTCTCCGAAGCCCCAGAGTATATTGTCCGTCAGCTGCGGATAATCCCCCAGATCTACCTTGTCAGGCTCCTCTGCGGTCAGAGTAAATGAAAAGTAATAAAGATCCACCTGCCGCCCGTTATCTGCCTCATAGCTGGTGGCATAATCAAGCTCTGTTATTTCGTAGTCGGTAATGCCTCCGGGCTTGGCGCTGTAATACTTTAGAACGCTCTGCGCTTTTGCTTCCGCGATTTCTCCAAGCAGTGCCATAGCTTCAGGCTCCACCTCACCCTTTACCGGATAAGAATCCATATACACGGTGCTTACGGGACCGTAGACAGTGATACCGCCGATGGTGTTCATGAGCATCACACTATGCTGAGGCAGGGCGTAACAGAGCGCATCCAGAATACGGGCCTCGCTTACTCCCTCAGGCAGAACAAGCTCACTTTGCCACTGCTCTGCCACCTGTTCTTTACCCCCGGAGATGAAAAATCTGGTGCAATAAAGGGTGTTTTCCTCGGGATAATAGGCGCAGCGTACAAGGTAGTCATTGTAGGCGTTGTCTATTTGCCTGAGGAAGCATTTCTGCCCCCCGGAAGCCACGCACATTTCCTCGGACCAGCGTATTGAACCGGTCACAGTGTCCACAAGCTGTATGCAGAGGCTGTCTGTTGCCGGGATATAGTAAGCATGAATATAATCCTCATTGCCGTCCCTGTCAAAGTCCCCATGGAAGATTTCCGCCAGCACTCTTGGCTGTCCTGCGTCAGCGGCAGGTCCGTCGCTGCCATCCCCCTCGAATATGAGGTAAAAGCCCTCCGCATCCATGAGGTAGAGATCGGAGCCAGAAATCCAAAGGGACTGATTGAGATACTTTTCGTCCACGCCCACGCCCTTGTATATCATGTCGGGCATCTCGGATGGCTTATCAAGTATGTACTCAAGCTTTCCCAGAGTCCGTGCGTTTTCGGGCAGCTCGGCAGCGGTGCTGCCGAAATGGGTATAAATATGTCTGCCATAGAATATTTGCGCTTCGGTATTCTTTCCGCAGCCGGCCAGCAGAAACACAAGCAGAAGTAATAAAGCCGCTGTTCTTTTCATTATAACCCCTCCGTAGACCCGTTTATTTATATGACGGGAAAAATGGAAAAAAGTTTCAGAAAGTTTTCATCTTTATAACCTCCCCCTTGAGGGGAAGGTGCCCCCAATGGGGGCGGATGAGGTGTCATCATTTTGATGGGCCGTCCGGGTGTCCGGCCCTACGGGTATGCGGAGGGTAAAATCCACCACCCGTAGGGGCCGGCGTCCCCGACGGCCCGCGCGGCAGGCACCCACGATCGCGCACAGCAGCCCTCAGTCGTAGTAATGCAGTCCGTGCAGAACTTTTTGAGCCTCGATATAATTTCCGCCGGGAGTTTCGATAGACGCTCCGTCT